>JAISQQ010000070.1 GCA_031274075.1 Accumulibacter sp. | reverse complement strand
GTTTTGGAAGGGGTTTGCATCCCCTCCCAAAACGGTCGCCGAAACCCCGGCCTTCAGGCCGGGGTTTGGCTCCCACCGCCCTGAAGGGCGGGGTTTCAAACCGGAGTTAGTTTTACGATCAATAAGCACTTCGCGGGTTGAGTAAGTAATTGAAAGGAATCGTTGATATTCAAGTCGTCATGACGAGGCCAGGGCAAACGCATTTGACTTTCAGGAAGTCGGCGGGCCGCTGGGAGGCGTTCGGCGGCTTTGCGCGCGGGAAGGCCGGCATTCCTGGGAGCGCGGAACTTCCGCCCCGCAACGGCGGAAACGACACGACCACCGCTCTTGCGGGGCGGAAGCCCCGCGCTCCCAGGATCGGTTTGCCGCCTTGGTAAACCGCGCGGCGCTTGCTCAAAGGCGGCGCTTCATCCGTGCCGCAGCGACTGGTTGAACGCTTCGAGCGCCTTGGCGCCGGGGCAAAGTTCGGCGACGTCGAGGCGGTTGAGCGGCGTTTTCACGGTATTCAGGTAATGGTGCAGGTCCTCGGCGCCGGCATCGACGAAGATCAGGCCGGTGACGATCTCGCCGAGCGCGTGCCGCTCCTGCAGGTAATTCATCGCCCCGACCCGGTCGGACGGGTCGTAGTCCGCGCGCAGCTTGCGCAGGTACAGCACCGAGCCGTCGTGCTGCACGACGCGGCGCAGTTCGCCCGGGGCGTAGGCGGCGGTGATCTTGTCGCGCGGCAGGATCACGTCGAGCCGGTTGATCGCTTCATTGTGCTCGCGCACGTAGTCGTAGCTCTTGGTCGACCCAGGATGGTTGTTGAAGGTCATGCACGGGCTGATCACGTCGATCAGCGCCGGACCGAGGTGGCGCATGGCGCCCTTGATCAGCGGCACGAGCTGCTCCTTGTCGCCCGAGAAGCCGCGCGCGACGTAGCTCGCTCCGAGTTGCAGCGCCAGGGTCACGAGATCGATCGGGGCGTCGTGGTTCACCACCCCGCGCTTGTTTTTCGAGCCTTTGTCGGCGGTCGCCGAGACCTGGCCTTTGGTCAGCCCATAGACGCCGTTGTTCTCGACCAGGTAGGTCATGTTGACGCCGCGCCGCATGGCGTGGGCGAACTGGCCGATGCCGATCGAGGCCGAATCGCCGTCGCCGGAGACGCCGAGGTACAGAAGATCGCGGTTGGCCAGCGCGGCGCCGGTGAGCACCGAGGGCATGCGCCCGTGGGTGGTGTTGAAGCCGTGCGAGTTGCCGAGGAAGTAATCCGGGGTCTTCGACGAGCAGCCGATGCCGGAGAGCTTGGCCACGCGGTGCGGCTCGATGTCGAGGTCGAAGCAGGCCTGCACGACGGCGGCGCTGATCGAGTCGTGGCCGCAGCCGGCGCAGAGCGTGGAGATGGCGCCTTCGTAGTCGCGCTTGGTGTAGCCGAGCGCGTTCTTCGGGGTGTCGGGACGCAGCAGTTTGGGTTTGGCGAGATAGGTCATGAGGCCACCTGTTGACGCAGCGGGGTCACTTTGTTGGGCGCGACGATGCCGGCGATGCGCCCGGCGATGAAACGCGCGCTGATCGGCGTGCCGTCGTAGTGCAGCACGCTGACCAGGCGCCGGGGATCGAGCTCGCCTTCGTTGATCAGCAGGGTGCGCAGTTGCCCGCTTTCGTTCTGCTCGACGACGAACACCGGGTCGTGGCCGGCGATGAAGGCCATCACCTCGTCGGCGAACGGGAAGCCGCGCACGCGCAGGAGGTCCACAGGCACGCCGCGCGCTTCGAGCAGGGCGCGGGCCTCGGCCATCGCCGGGCTGGTCGAGCCATAGTAGATGGCGCCGAGGCGCGTCGGCTGGCCGGCGTCCTGGCGCACCGGCGCGGGAACGAGCCGGCGCGCGGTGACGAACTTGCGGCGCAGGCGCTCCATGTTGTAAACGTAGTCGCCGCCGGCCTCGCTGTACTTGGCGTAGGCGTTGCGCGTGGTGCCGCGGCTGAAATACGCGCCCTTGGTCGGATGCGTTCCGGGGATGGTGCGGTAGGGAATGCCGTCGCCGTCGACATCGAGGTAGCGGCCGAAGTTCTTGCCGGCTTCGAGATCGGCGGCGCTCATCAGCTTGCCGCGGTCGTAGCCCCGCTTGTCGTCCCAGTCGAAGGGCTTGCACAGCGATTCGTTCATGCCGATGTCGAGGTCGGAGAGGACGAACACCGGGGTTTGCAGCCGCTCGGCGAGGTCGAAGGCCTGCGCCGCGAAAGTGAAGCATTCGTAGGGATCCTCGGGGAACAGCAGCACGTGCTTGGTGTCGCCGTGCGAGGCGTAGGCGCAGGCAAGCAGGTCGGACTGCTGGCTGCGCGTCGGCATCCCGGTCGAGGGGCCGCCGCGCTGGACGTTGATGATGACCGCCGGCACCTCGGCAAAGTAGGCGAGTCCGAAGAATTCCTGCATCAGCGAGACGCCGGGGCCGGAGGTGGCGGTAAAGGCGCGCGCGCCGTTCCAGGAGGCGCCGATGACCATGCCGATCGAGGCCAGTTCGTCCTCAGCCTGGACGATGGCGTAGCGGGCCATGCCGTTGTCCGGATCGGTGCGGTATTTGCGGCAGTAGTTGCCGAAGGCTTCGATCACCGAGGTCGACGGGGTGATCGGATACCAGGCGGCGACGGTGGCGCCGCCATAGACCGCGCCCAGGCCGCAGGCGTCGTTGCCGTTGATGAAGATGCGCTCGCCGACGCCGTCGCAGCGCTTGACGGTGAGTCCGATCGGGCACGGCAGCGTGGCCTTCGCCTCGTCGTAGCCAAGCTGCAGGGCTTGCAGGTTGGCGGCGATCAGCGCCTCCTTGCCGCGGAACTGGCGCGCGATCAGGCTCTCGACGACGGCGAAGTCGATGTCCAGCAGGGCAGTCAGCGCGCCGACGTAGAGGATATTCTTCATCAGTTGGCGCTGGCGCGGGTTGCTGAAGGCGCGCAGGCAGATTTCGGAAAGCGGCAGGCCGAGGATGGTCAGGTCGTCGCGGAAGCGCGAGCGCGGCAGCCGCTTGGTGTTGTCGTAGAGCAGGTAGCCGCCCGGCTCGACCTCGGCGACGTCGCGGTCCCAGGTCTGCGGATTCATGGCCACCATCAGGTCGCAGCCGCCGCGCCGTCCCAGCCAGCCTTCGCCGGAGACGCGCATTTCGTACCACGTGGGCAGGCCCTGGATGTTCGACGGGAAGACGTTGCGCGGCGCGACCGGAACGCCCATGCCCATCACCGCGCGGGCAAAGAGTTCATTGGCCGACGCCGAGCCGGTGCCGTTGATGTTGGCGAACTTGATGACGAAATCGTTGCATTTTTGCAACCGGGGCGCGGTTTTCATGTTCGGGGAGCCTCCTTTCCGGCCTGGGCGGTTTCAAGATAGAACGCCTGCATGTCCCAGGCGCCGCTCGGGCAGCGTTCGGCGCACATGCCGCAGTGCAGGCAGATGTTCTCGTCCTTGACCATGATCCGCCCGGTCTTCAGCGTCTCGGAGACGAGCAGGGCCTGCGCGCCGTTCCTGGCCGGCGCCTTCAGCCGGCCGCGCAGCTCGTCCTCCTCGCCGTTGGCGGTGAAGGTGATGCATTCGCTCGGACAGATGTCCGCGCAGGCGTCGCATTCGATGCAGGCCTTCGCGGTAAACACCGTCTGCATGTCGCAGTTGAGACAGCGCTCGGCCTCGGAACACGCCATCAAGGAATCGAAGCCCAGTTCCAGTTCGAGCTTGATGTCCTTCAGGGTTTTTTCCAGCGCCTTGACCGGCACCTTCTTGCGCGCTTCTTCGGAGACCTGGTTGTCGTAGCTCCATTCGTGGATGCCCATCTTCTGGCTGACCAGGGTGAAGTCGTGCGGCGGGCGGGCGTCGAGCTTCCGGCCCTGGCAGAAAAGGTCGATCGAGATCGCCGCCTGGTGCCCGTGCGCGACGGCGGTGATGATGTTCTTCGGGCCGAAGGCGGCGTCGCCGCCGAAGAAGACCCTGGGCAGCGACGACTGGAAGCTGACGGGATCGAGCACCGGCAAGCCGCGCGGGCCGAAGTCGAGGCCGAGATCCTTTTCGATCCAGGGGAAGGCGTTTTGCTGGCCGATGGCCAGCAGCACTTCATCGCATTCCATGAACACTTCAGGCTCGCCGCTGGGAACGAGTTCGCGCCGGCCCTGGCCGTCGTATTCGGCCTTGACGAGCTCGAACCGGACGCCGAGCAGCTTGCCGTTCTCGTGCACGAATTCCTTGGGCACGTGCATGTTGACGATCGGAATCTGTTCGCGCAGCGCCTCCTCCTTTTCCCAGGGAGAAGCCTTCATTTCGTCGAAGCCGCTGCGCACCACCACCTTGACGTCGACGCCGCCCAGGCGACGCGCCGAACGGCAGCAGTCCATGGCGGTATTGCCGCCGCCGAGGACGATGACCCGCGGGGCTATTTTGGCGACGTGGCCGAAGGCGACGTTGGCCAGCCATTCGATGCCCAAGTGGATGTGCGCCGCCGCTTCCTTGCGGCCGGGGAGATCGGCGTCGCGCCCGCGCGGCGCGCCGGTGCCGACGAAGACGGCGTCCCACTGCGGATCGTCGAGCATCGCCTTGAGGCTGTTCACCCAATGCCCCAGGCGCAGTTCCACGCCCAGGCCGAGGATATGGCCGCACTCCTCGTCGATGACGCTGTCGGGCAGGCGGAATTTCGGAATCTGCGTGCGCACCATGCCACCCGGCGCGTGTCCGTTGTCGAAGACGCTGACCCGGTAGCCCAGCAGGGCGAGGTCGCGGGCCACGGTGAGCGAGGCGGGGCCGGCGCCGATGCAGGCGACGCGCCTGCCATTCCACGGCTCGCGCGGCCGGGGCAGGCGCGCCGCGATGTCGTCCTTGAGGTCCGCCGCCACGCGCTTCAGGCGGCAGATCGCCACCGGCTCCTGGTCGATGCGTCCGCGCCGGCACGCCGGTTCGCAAGGCCGGTCGCAGACCCGCCCCAGGATCCCTGGAAAAACATTCGACCGCCAGTTGATCAGGTAGGCGTCCGCGTAACGCCCTCCCGCGATCAGCCGGATGTACGCCGGCACCGGCGTGTGCGCCGGGCACGCCCACTGGCAATCCACGACCCGGTGGTAATAGCCGTCGCCCTTGGTATCCGTCGCTTTCACCTGAGAAAAACTCCACTGACGATAGAACGAAACAACCGGCCTGAAGCGCCGGTCCCGTGTAACAAGTAAATTTTACTATGTTTCTTTCAATCCACGTCCGGCAGGCCGGACCAAAACACGGGAAGGCTTATGTCCCTCCCGTACCGAATTATCCCCTGGAGGGGGAGGTTTCCAAGCTTCCCGCCGGAGTCGGTTTTCGATCAAGCCGTGGTTCATGAATCGCCCACCGTTTCATCGATCGATTCCCGCCAAAAAAACTCATCCCGCAATCGTGGAAAATCGGCTAGTCTTGCGCATTATTATCAACCAACGGTGGAGTGTAAACACATCATGGCTTTGCGCGCACTCATTTTCGATGTCGACGGAACCCTGGCCAACACCGAGCGCGACGGGCATCGCCCGGCGTTCAACGCGGCGTTTGCCGAGCTGGGAATCCCCTGGCACTGGGACGAATCGTTCTACGGCACCCTGCTGATCAAGGGCGGCGGGCGGGAACGGCTCTATTTCTACGCCGAGCATTTCGATCCCGCGACGCGGGCGCGTCCGGACTTCGACGAACTGATGCGCCGCGCGCATGAAATCAAGACGCGCAATTACCAGCGCCTGCTGGCCGCCGGGGCGATCCCGCTGCGCGCCGACATCGGCCAACTGATCTGCGACGCCCGCACCGAAGGCGTGCGCCTGGGGATAGCCTCCAGCTCCAGGCAGGAAAACGTCGTCGGCCTGCTGCGCGCCAACCTCGGCCCGAACGCCGACGCCTGGTTCGACGCCATCGTCACCGGCGAACTCGTGCAGGCCAAGAAACCGTCGCCCGAGGTCTACCAGAAAGTGCTCGAACAACTCAAGCTGCCCCCCCGCGATTGCCTGGCCGTCGAGGATTCGGCGCACGGCCTCGCCGCCAGCATGGCGGCCGGCATCCCGACGGTGATCACGCTGAACGACTACACCCACGACGAAGATTTCGA
>JAISQQ010000232.1 GCA_031274075.1 Accumulibacter sp. | reverse complement strand
ACCGAAAAAGACCTGCACGGCAAATGGTCCGTGGTGTTCTTTTACCCGGCCGATTTCACCTTCGTCTGCCCGACGGAACTCGCCGACCTCGCCGCGAATTACGCCGAATTCAAGAAGCTGGGCGTTGAAATCTACAGCGTCTCGACCGATACGCACTTCACGCACAAGGCCTGGCACGACACCTCGGAAGCGGTCAAGAACATCCAGTACGTGATGGTCGGCGACCCGACCGGAACGATCAGCCGCAACTTCGGCGTGATGATCGAGGAAGACGGCCTGACCGATCGCGGCACTTTCGTGATCGATCCGCAGGGCAAGGTCCAGATCATCGAAATCAACGCCGGCGGCGTCGGCCGCGACGCGTCCGAACTGCTGCGCAAGATCAAGGCCGCCCAGTACGTCGCCAAGCACCCCGGCGAAGTCTGCCCGGCCAAGTGGCACGAAGGCGACGCCACCCTGACGCCGTCGCTCGATCTCGTCGGAAAGATTTGACCCCCGGGCCGGTTTGCCGGAAGGCTGTCCCGGAACGCGGCCAGCGCGCCGATTTTCGGGACGGCTCGTGAGCGGACACGGCCGGCGCGGCAAAGGAGAACCGAAGCTTCTTTGCCGCGCCGGCCGTGTCCCTGCCATTCTTGGAGAATGAAATGCTCGACGCCCCCCTGAAAAATCAGCTCAAGACCTACCTCGAACGCCTCCAGCAGCCGATCGAACTCGTCGCTTCGCTCGACGACGGCGCCAAATCGGAGCAGTTGCGGGCGATGCTGGAAGAGATCGGCGAATTGTCGGACAAGGTGCGGCTTCGTTTCGACGGGCAGGACGCGCGCCGGCCATCGTTTTCCGTCGGCCGCGCCGGGGAGGAAAGCGCGCGCATCCGCTTCGCGGGACTTCCGACGGGCCATGAATTCACCTCGCTGGTGCTGGCGCTGCTGCACACCGGCGGCCATCCGCCGCGGGTCGAGGCGGCGGTCGCCGAGCAGATTCGCGCGCTGTCCGGAAGCTTCCGTTTCGAGACCGTCGTTTCGCTCTCCTGCCACAACTGTCCGGACGTCATCCAGGCGCTCAACCTGATGGCCGTGCTCAATCCCGGCGTCAGCAGCACGATGATCGACGGCGCGCTGTTCCAGAAGGAGGTCGAAGAACGCCAGGTGATGGCCGTGCCGGCGGTGTTCCTGAACGGCGAGCCTTTCGGCCAGGGGCGCATGAGCGTCGAGGAGATCCTGGCCCGGCTCGATACCGGCGCGGCGGCGCGCCAGGCCGGGGAACTCGCCGCCAAGGCGGCGTTCGACGTGCTCATCGTCGGCGGCGGTCCGGCGGGCGCGGCGGCGGCCATCTACGCGGCGCGCAAGGGCCTGCGCACCGGCATCGTCGCCGAGCGTTTCGGCGGACAGGTTCTCGATACCCTGGCGATCGAGAACCTCGTCTCGGTCAAGGAAACGGAAGGTCCGCGCCTGGCCGCCGCGCTGGAAGATCTGGTGCGCGAGCACGGCGTGGACATCATGAAAATGCAGCGCGCGGAAAGTCTCGCCGCCGGGCCGGACGGCCTGACCGAGCTGCGCCTGGCCGGCGGCGCGGCGCTCAAGGGCAGGGCGGTGATCGTGGCGACCGGCGCGCGCTGGCGCAACATGAACGTGCCCGGCGAGCAGGCGTACAAGGCGCGCGGCGTGACCTACTGCCCGCATTGCGACGGGCCGCTGTTCAAGGGCAAGCGCGTGGCGGTGATCGGCGGCGGCAACTCGGGTGTGGAGGCGGCGATCGACCTGGCCGGCATCGTCGGGCACGTGACCCTGATCGTCCGCTCGCAGTTGCGCGCCGACGCGGTCCTGCGGGACAAGCTGCTCAGCCTGCCCAACGCGGCGGTCATCACCCAGGTGCGCGTGACCGAGGTCAGCGGCGACGGCCAAAAGGTCGACGGCCTCGTTTACCAGGATCACGCCAGCGGCGAAACGCGGCGTCTCGACCTGGAAGGCATTTTCGTGCAGATCGGCCAGTTGCCGAACACGGATTGGCTGAAGGACACGCTCCGGCTTACCGCGCACGGTGAAATCGAGATCGACAACCGCGGCCAGACCTCGATGCCAGGCGTCTTTGCCGCCGGCGACTGCACGACGGTGCCGTTCAAGCAGATCGTCATCGCCATGGGCGAAGGCGCGAAAGCCTCGCTCACCGCGTTCGACTACCTGATCCGTTCCTCGGCGCCGAAGTGAGCGGGGGGCGGGGATCAGGAATCAGCAAGCGTAGGCCGAAAAAAGGCTAGAATAGGACGATGTAAGGTTTAGTCAAGGAGGCACCATGAACGCCGTTCTATCTCCTCTGGTCTCGGAATTCGAGACCCCCGAGCAAGAAGCCAGCCATACGGCATGGCTGCGCGCCAAGGCCGAGGCCAGCTTGGGCGATCCGCGCCCGTCGATCCCGCATGACCAGGTAATGGCCGAGATGGACGCCCTCATTGCCGAGGCCGAAACCGCCGCCTTGCGAAACGCCTGACTTGCTGGCGGTCATCTGGCGGGCTTGTGCCCGCGACGACTTGGCGCGGATCATCCGCCATATCGCCAGCGAGAACCCGGCGGCCGCGCGCCGCATGAAACGTTTGCTCGAAGAAGCCGTGCTGCCCGCCGCCGGGCATCCTTACCTGTACCGTCACAGTGAGCGCGTGCCGGGCCTGCGCGAGATCGTCGCGCACCCGAACTATGTGCTGCTGTACCACGTCGCGGCGGACCGGATCGAGGTCGTCAACGTGGTTCACACCCGCCGCGAGTTCCCC
>JAISQQ010000378.1 GCA_031274075.1 Accumulibacter sp. | reverse complement strand
TTGCGCACGGCGACGGTCATGCCGCGAATCTGCGAGTCCATCTTCTGCGCCACGGCGAGGCCGGCGGCGTCGTCCATGGCCGAATTGACGCGCAGGCCGGACGAAAGGCGTTGCAGGGCGGTCGACAGGCTACCCTGCGAATTGTTGAGCTGACGTTGCGAGTTCAGCGACATTATGTTGGTGTTGATGACTTGCGCCATGATTTATCTCCTGGTTTCGATTGATGATTTCCTGCGCGAAGCCTTTCCGCTTCGGCGCCACGCGCAGGTTCCCCTGCCGTTATTTACTTTCACGGCCGCTCCGGAAAAAACTTTAGGGTTTTTTTCAGGGTTTTTTTCAGGGGCAGGGATCAGGGATCAGATCTCAGGGATCAGGGATCAGTTCAGTTACCGGGCGCTTCGCGCCCGCAAATATTACTGATCCCTGAGCTCTGATCCCTGATCCCTGCTCCGGTGAGGGCGCTTCGCGCCGGCAGCCGGGATTGGCGCTAGAATCGGCGGCTGGAAAGGGAGTATGGGACACGAATGAAGAACCGAATCTCGCAGGCGGATTTCAATCCGCGCCATCTCAGAATCATCGAGTTGGCCAAGCACAATGGTTTTCTCTCGACCGAGGAACTGAGCGGCTTGCTGGAAGTGACCGTGCAGACCGTGCGGCGCGACATCAACGAGTTGTGTAAAAAACACTTGCTGCGGCGCTACCACGGCGGCGCGGTGCTGGCTTCCAGCACGGAGAACGTCGATTACTCGACGCGGCAGGTGCTCAATCACGAGGCGAAGATCAGCATCGCGAAGATGGCGGCGGATTTCATCCCGGACAACGCTTCGCTGTTCATCAACATCGGGACGACCACCGAGGAAGTGGCCAAGGCCTTGCGCGGCCACAAGAAACTGCGGGTCATCACCAACAACCTGAACGTGGCGGGGCTGCTCTGCGACAACGCGGAATTCGAGGTGATCGTCGCCGGCGGCGTGGTGCGCGGCGACCGGGGCGTGATCGGCGAATCGACGATCGATTTCGTCAGGCAGTTCAAGGTCGACTACGGCATCATCGGCATTTCGGGGATCGACGAGGACGGCACCCTGCTCGATTTCGACTACCGGGAAGTGCGCGTGGCGCAGGCCATCATCGAGAACGCGCGCCACGTCCTGCTGGTCGCCGACCATACCAAATTCGGCTGCAATCCGATGGTCCGCCTCGGGCATCTTTCCGAGATCGACGCCTTCTTCACCAACCGGCAACCGCCCGAGAGCGTCCGGGAAGCCCTGGACAAAGGCAAGGTGGCGCTCCACGTGTCCGACGACGCCAGGGACGAGTAGCGCGGCGGTCTTGCCTTGCGTAGCCAGGGCGTTCGACGCGGCAAAGGCGGAGGTCAAATTCCAAGCAGGCTGGCATGTACTTTGACAACGAGCTTGCGGATCGTCTTCTTACCCTCGATGGCCAGGCGAGGACGATGCAGTTCCCTGGGCAGGAACACCAGGTAGGCGCCGGGAGCGGCGTCGATGAAGCTCTCGCCGGCGGGGGTCGGGTAGAACGCCAGATCCTTGCTCTCGAACTGATCGTCGTCGGGCGCCAGATCCGGCTGCGGCAGGGCGAAGCCATAGCGTTCGGCGGCACTGAGCGGAATTTGAATGTCGGCGTACTTCAGGTGCGCCTCGGCGCGGCACTCCGCCATCGTTTGCAGCTCGACTTCCTGGATCGAGTAGAACAGCTCGTCGCCTTCGATCTCGTAGCGGCCAGGCGCCAGCGCGGCCAGGTCGACCTTTTGCAGGGCTTCCAGCGCCCGGACGATCGCGCCGGGCAAAACGCTTCGTTGCGTCGCTACATCGGAAATGCGGCCTACGATCATGACAAGACTCCTTTGCGTGGTTGGGAAAGGCGCGCCTTCCGCATATCCGGCGCGCGCCATGAAACCCGGGCATTATCCTCCGAAACGGAGTCGATCGCGCGTTGTGCTACTGTGTACGAAACGCGCTGCGGACATCCCGGCGTGTTTTTCAAACCCGACAAATAACAGGAGACGATCATGAAACTGTATTTTTCCCCCGGCGCCTGCTCGTTTTCGCCGCATATCGCCTTGCGCGAGGCGGGGCTCGCTTTCGAACTGGTCAAGGTCGACCTCAAGACCGGCAAGATTGCCGCCGACGGCAGCGATTTCGCCCGGATCAATCCCAAGGGCTACGTCCCCGCCCTCGAACTCGACGACGGCAAGCTGTTGACCGAAGGGCCGGCCATCGTCCAGTACATCGCCGACCAGAAGCCCGAATCCGGTTTGGCGCCGAAGGCCGGGACGTTTGAACGCTACCGTCTGCAGGAATGGCTCGGATTCATCAACTCCGAGATTCACAAGGGCTTCGGCCCCTTGTTCAACCCGGCGACGCCGGAGGACTACAAGGCGGCGGCCCGCGAGAACCTGGCGAGGCGCCTGTCGTTCGTGGCCGGACATCTGGAACAGGACGATTTCCTGCTCGGCCAACAGTTCAGCGTCGCCGACGCTTATCTGTATACCGTCCTGAATTGGACTCAATGGACCGGCATCGACCTTTCCCGCTGGCCGTCGCTGGCCGCCTTCCAGGAACGCGTCGGCGGCCGTCCGAGCGTGAAGGCGGCGCGCGCGGCGGAAGCGGCGGCGTAAATTGGCTGGATCGACGA
>JAISQQ010000317.1 GCA_031274075.1 Accumulibacter sp. | reverse complement strand
GCCCGCGTCGCCGCGGGCGGGCCGAACAGCGTGCTCTCCCCGGCCGACGGGCGGATCGTCGTCGTCGAGGAGGCGGACGATCCCTATCTCAAGCGGCGGGCGCTGAAAGTCAGCGTGTTCATGAACGTGTTCAACGTGCATTCGAACCGTTCGCCCATCGCCTGCGCCGTGCGGCAAAAATGGTACGACCCTGGGACTTTCCTCAACGCCTCGCTGGACAAGGCGTCGACGCACAACGAACGCTGCGCCCTGCACCTGCGCACACCCGGCGGCCGGGACATCACCTGCGTCCAGGTCGCCGGACTGGTGGCGCGGCGGATACTCAACTACGCCGAGGCGCAAACGCCGCTGGCGGCGGGCCAGCGCTACGGCTTCATCCGCTTCGGCTCGCGCGTCGACCTCTACCTGCCGCGGGACGCCCAGGTGAAGGTGGTCATCGGCGAGCGCGTCTTCGCCGCGAGCAGTGTGCTGGCCGAGTTGGGATGATCCACCGGCTGGTGCTCGCCGGCCTCTTCCTTGGCCGCGTCTTCCGCCGCTTCACCGAGGAAAATTTTGCCTGGACCAGCGCCAGCCTGGCCTACACCACCCTGCTGTCGATCGTCCCCCTGGTCGCCGTAGTGCTCGGCGCGATGTCGGCGATGCCGTCGTTCCTGGCGACGGTCGACCAGATGGAGCCGGTCATCCGCAACATGCTCCCGGAACGAAGCGCCGGATTGATCGTCGCCCACGTGCTCGATTTCTCGCAGAAAGCCCTGAACGTCACCATCGCCGGCCTGCTGGTGCTGGCGGCGACCGCCCTGGCCCTGCTGCACACCGTCGAGCGGGCGTTCGACAAGGCCTGGAAAAGCGCCATGAAGCGCTCGTGGTGGCGGCGGATCGCGCTCTACGCGGCGCTGATCCTGCTCTGGCCGCTGGCCGTCGCCTACGTCGTGGCGGCGGTTTCATTCGCCGTTTCCCTCTCGTCCGGGCTGGTGATCGAACAGTTGTGGCTGCACCAATTATTGTCCAAGGCGACCAACGTCTTCGTCGGCGCCGTGTTTTTCGCCGGCCTCTATTTCGCCGTTCCCAACGCCAAAGTGAAATGGCTCGACGCGCTGCTCGGCGGCACCTTCGCGGCCTTCGGCTTTTTCCTGATGCAGCGGGGATTCGAGCTATATCTCTCGTATTTCCCCTCGATCACCCTCGTCTACGGAGCCTTCGCCACGGTGCCGATCTTCCTGCTGTGGCTGTACCTGTCGTGGGCGATGATCCTGCTCGGCGCGCTGGTGGTCGTGACGCTGCCTGAATTTCGGCGGAAAACGGGCGAGGCACGTATCGGGGATCAGGGATCAGAGGTCAGGTATCGGTAATTCTTACGGGCGCGAAGCGCCCGGTAAGCGCCGCCGAGGGAAAGGTTTACTCGCTTGACACGGGTGGCGCTGGATCGATGCCGGCCAGATCTTTGACCTCCCACGGAGACAGGTTCAGATGTTCCGCTTCGGCGATCAATTCCGCTTCCAACTCCGTTTGCTGCATCAGCGCCGGCCAGTAATCGATGGTCTCCAGCAGCGTCTCGACTCGTTTCGGCCAACCGAGCATCCAGCGATTGGCGATTGAAATTGAGAGATCCTCGGATTCCGCCAGCCGTTCCAAGATGTGTTCCGGGTAGCTCTCCGAATTTATGAGTCGTTCGCGCTTCATCTGTACCGTCTTCTCGATACTGGGGTTCGCAAGCTCACCCAACCCATGCGTGTTACTCAACCTGTGCGGGCTTCGTTGAGCGGGTAGCACTTCAGTACAAAAATGATTTATCACCGCTTCCAAGAAGCCAACAATGTCTTTATCGCGACATATGGATTTAGCGTCAATGGAAAAATTATTGGTATTTTCATCACAAGACAAAACATATCCACGAGATTTAATTCCAGACTTCACGTATTCATCTACAGGGAATAATCTCCTTTTAGGGAAGGCGCCCTTTTTCCCAGGAGCATCTTTCTTGGATACGTCGTTTTTCAAGAATTCTACATAAAACGCGCCTTTTTCATCCTCCCACGGTTGATACTCTATCTCCCCCTTGCCACTGAGCCGGGGAGCCTTGGATACAGAAAACACCTGTATGACTTTCATCGTCTTTTCCTTGTCACTGCGCATATGAATGGAAAATATAACCCGCGGCTTGGGCTAAATGCATTAACGCTCAACAACTTTCCCGTTTCTCACCATCGCCGGGCTTCGCGGGCGCAGCCCAAACCTATGCTTACTGCAACCCGACACCCACGCGCATCTCTCCACCACACCCACCAAGCCGTCTTTCAATAAACATGCGGCGGAGAGTAGATGATCTTAAATGTATTGTCAACATAGGCATTTGAGAACATTACCGCCTCCGGCGCGTCCTACGATCATGACTGCCTCTCCACGGGTAATCAGTTATGGTCAAGCTATACCGCTCGGAACTCGCCCGCCGGCTGGGACGGAATCTTGCCCATTACCGGCGCCGCGCCCGGCTCACGCAGGAACAGTTGGCCGAGGCGATCCGGGTCGAGGTGGCGACGGTGTCGCGCTACGAGACGGGGGCGACGCTGCCCTCGCTGGTCACGCTGGAGACGATGGCGGCGCGGCTCAACGTGGCGGTCGCCGACCTGCTCGCGGAGGAAACGCCCGCGCATTCGAGCGAGGGCGAACAAGTGCTGGCGATGCTGGAACCGCTCACGGTGGACGAGCGTCGCGTCGTGCTGGAGATGCTGGCGACGCTGGTGGGTTTCCTGCGCGAACAGCGGCGCGAAGGGCGAACCGGCCCGGTGGCGGGCGCTGGCAGGCGGCGGCCACCGCTTGGCGAAATGCCGGGTCCGCTGGAGGAAGCGGTCTAGCGGGCGCGGGGCGGATAAGCGCGGCGGCGTCCGCCGGTCGCCTTCACGGCGCGACGCGCGGCACGACGCGAAGGCCGCCGAATGATAGAAGCTGTTTTAAAAAAAATGGGGCCGAGAAATGCTTGGATCCCAAAAACCTCAATTCAAGCCCTGGGGGGAAGGTAGGGCGGTTTCTCCGAAACCGCCGCCCCCCCCGGCGCGCTCGGAGATCGCGCCCTACCCTGGATGATCCATCGGCTTCTCAAATGTCTTTCTGATTTCCAAGACAGCTTCATAGCGGCGGCTGCGCCGCCGGAGAGAACGACCTGGATTCCGGCCTGCGCCGGAATGACGGGCTGGAATGATCGCTGCCCGCGCCAAAACGTGAAACGCGCTAAACGCAGGCGGCCTCGATCCGCCGCAGGGCGGATTCCAGCGTCGCGCGCGGACAGCCGAAGTTGAGCCGCACCCAGCCCGGCGCGCCGAAATCGGCGCCGTCCGACAGGCCGACGCCGGCTTCCTCGAAAAATTGCGCCGGGCTGGCGACGCCCAGGCCGCGCGCGTCGATCCAGGCCAGGTAGGTGGCCTCGACGTGCGTCATCGACAGCCCCGGAATCCGGGCAACGGCGGCTTCGACCCGGTCGCGGTTGGCGCGCAGGACCTCGATCAGCGCGTCACGCCAGGCGTCGCATTCGCCGAACGCGGCCTCGGCGGCGGCCAGCCCGAGCACGTTGATGTCCGGCACGATGCCGCGCATCGCCGCCGTGAAACGGTTGCGCAGCGGCGCGTCCGGGATGACCGCCAGCGAGCAGGCCAGGCCGGGGATGTTGTAGGTCTTCGACGGCGCCATCAGGGTGATCGTGCGCCGCGCCATGTCCGCTCCGAGCAGGGCCAGCGGAACGTGTGGCCGGCCGGGGTCGAGAATCAGGTCGCAATGGATGTCGTCGGAACAGACGATCAAGTCGTGGCGACGGCAGAATTCGGCGAGGCCGGCCAGCTCGTCGCCGCGCCAGGCGCGGCCGACCGGGTTGTGCGGGTGGCAGAGCAGCAGCAGGCGCGTCGCGGGAGTCAGCAGCGCTTCCATGCGCGCGAAGTCCCAGGTCCAGGTATCCCCGGACAATGCCAGCGGAACCGTGGCCAGCTTCCTGCCGGCCTGGCGGGGCGCGGAGAGGAAGGGCGGATAGACGGGGATGGCCGTCAGCACGTCGCCGTCGACGGCGCGGCAGGCCGCGTTCAGGCCGGCGACCAGTCCGGGCAACCAGACCAGCCACTCCGGCGATACCTGCCAGCCGTAGCGGCGGCGCAGGTAGCCGAGCGCCGCCTCCGCGAGGCCCGGCCACGGCTTGCCGTAGCCGAAGACCCGGTGCGCGATCCGCCGCTCCAGCGCCGCGACGACGGCGGGCGGCGCGGCGAAATCCATGTCGGCCACCCACAAAGGCAGCACGTCGCGCCCGGCGTACCGGTTCCATTTGAGCGAATCGCCGCCGCGGCGGTCGATCACACGTTCAAAATCGAAATCCATGGTCATTATCAGAAGACAGAAGACAGAGGACAGAAGACAGTAAGGTTTCCGTCGCTTCGCTCCGTTGTGTGGGAAAAGCGGGACGCCTGTCGGGCGGGGAGGGTTTTGCGTTATTCATATCTATCCGAAGCGGTTTGCGATCTTCTCTCTGGGAGCGCGGGTATCCTGGAAGCTGTTTTGGAAATCAGAAAGACGTTTGAGAAGCCGATGGATCATCCAGGGCAGGGCGCGATCTCCGAGCGCGCCGGGGCGCGGCATCCAAGGTAGGGCGCGATCTCCGAGCGCGCCGGGGCGCGGCATCCAGGGTAGGGCGCGATCTCCGAGCGCGCCGGG
>JAISQQ010000204.1 GCA_031274075.1 Accumulibacter sp. | reverse complement strand
GGGGGCTTTCACTTGTTAGCGCCTCAAAGGCGCCTTCAAAACCGTGAGCCGCTTCGCGGCAAAAGGCCCGTGCCTATTCAACGTGTATCTCACTTGCGTAAACCACTTCGCAAATTCGCCGGTACTGACTCATACTCTGTTTTAAACACCTTTTCCATTGCCGTAAAGGTCAAACCTTTTCAGCCCCCCGGCAGAGCCGGGGGATTACCTAAGGGAATTTACAGGAAAATCAATCAATGATTTTATTCTTTGGTTCATAGGGCGAATAACAGGAATAACAGGGACAGACCCGAATGACGCTTACTCAAGCGCCGGGGATGGTTCTTTAAAAATTTAATCGTGGCCTGCCCCTATTATTCTATTATACATTTATCTTATTTCATTTTATTTATATCCCAATATATTTTATTCCACATATTTTGTTTTTTCAAGTATTTCCATAAATTCAGTAAATGTTTCACAAATATAATATGTATTTAATTCGTCTGTTGATTGTTTAAAAAAATATGAATGGTCATAATACCATATCCCATCATTTGAACCATCGAAAATTAATAAAATCATCCCGCCGCCGTCATCCTCCCCTATCAATAGCGTGTTTTCCATTATATCATCTTCAAATTCTTTATTTATTTTGATAATATCTATTGTATTATTTTCCGTACCAATTCCATAAAAAACACCCATTAAAATATATTGTTTCAATTCTTTTAAATAAAAGCATGCCTCACCAATCATTACACCATTATTATTTAGTAAATATTCTTTATAATCATTTGGTAACTTTATGCCAAATTCTTTCTCAATTTTGTTTATATTTTCAATATTTCCTTTTCCATAATTTTTTATTTTCATAATTTACTCCTTAATCAATTATTGAATAATACAATAATAAGGGGCGGGCCACGATTAAATAAACGTAACCACCCCTAAAACGAACCGCAATCACGCTTCGAACACCACGCGCCCGCCGACCAGTGTGGCGCATACCCGGCCGGTCACGTCCCGGCCCAGGAAGGGCGTGTTCTTTCCCCGGCTGCGCAGCGTTTCGGCCCGGACGCACCAGGATTCTTCCGGATCGAAGACACAGATGTCGGCGCGCCGCCCGACTTCGAGCGAGCCGGCGTCGATTCCCAGGGCGGCGGCCGGGTCGCGGCTTACGCGGGCCAGCGCCACGGGCAAGGGCACGTCGTCTTCCCGCGCCCATTGGACGATCAGGGGCAGCAAGAGCTCCAGGCCGACGGCGCCGGGCAGGGCTTCGCCGAACGGGAGCTGCTTGCCGTCTTCGCCGACGGGGGTGTGGTCGGAACAGACCATCGCCAAGCCCTCGGCCACCGCGGCGCGCAGCGCCGCGCGGTCCGACGCGGCGCGCAGCGGTGGATCGAAGCGGGCCTGGCTGTCGAAATAGCCGATGTCGCTTTCGGAAAGATGCAGGTGATGGACGGGCACGTCGCAGCTCACTTGCATGCCGCCGCGCCGCGCTTCCCGCACCAGGGCGACGCCGGCGGCCGACGACAGCCGGGAAAGATGCAGCCGCGCGCCGGTCTCGGCGGCGAGGTGCAGGGCGGTCGAGATGGCCACCGTCTCGGCGCACACCGGGATGCCCGGCAAACCGAGCCGGGACGCGACCTCGCCATCGTGCGCCACGCCGTCCTTCGCCAGATAGTGATCCTGGGGCTGCAGGCGGACGGCATAACCGAAGCTGGCGGCATAGTGCATCGCGCGCAGCAGCACCTGGGTATCGAAGATCGGCCGGGTGGCCTGTGAAAAGGCGATGCAGCCCGCGCGCGACAGGCCGGCCATCTCGGCCAGCTTCTCGCCCGCCAGACCCTGGGTCAGCGCTCCGATCGGGAACACCCGGGCCAGCCCGATCGACTCGCTGTGCTTGACCAGGCTTTCCACCAGGTCGGGCTCGTCGAGGGGCGGCTGGGTGTCCGGCGGACACGCCAGCGCGGTGATCCCGCCGGCGACGGCGGCGACGAGTTCCGACTCGAAGGAAGGCAGGCGCGCCGACAGGTCGACCAGCCCGGGGCATACGACGCGATCCGTGGCGTC
The DNA here is from genome assembly GCA_031274075.1 of Accumulibacter sp. Classification (GTDB taxonomy): domain Bacteria; phylum Pseudomonadota; class Gammaproteobacteria; order Burkholderiales; family Rhodocyclaceae; genus Propionivibrio. The sequence goes on along the minus strand of JAISQQ010000204.1, from coordinate 3,258 downwards.
GATCACGCGCGCCGCGGCAAAGCCCGCCGGCGCCTGGCCCAGCGCGCAGACCTTCCCCTGCGCGACGAAGATGTCGGTTTGCCGGTCGATTCCGTTCCCCGGATCGATCAAGCGGCCGTTCCTGATATGAATGTTCTCTGTGCGCATCGCTTCAGTTCCCCGCCAAAATGCTCATCACCGCCATGCGCACGGCAATGCCGAAAGTCACCTGCGACAGGATGACCGCCTGCCTGCCGTCCGCCACCAGGGAATCGATCTCGACGCCGCGGTTCATCGGCCCCGGATGCATGACGATGGCGTCCGGCCTGGCCAGCGCGAGAATCTCGGGCGTAAGCCCGTAGCAGTTGAAATACTCGCCCGCCGAGGGCAGCAGGGCGCCGTTCATGCGCTCGTTCTGCAGGCGCAGCATGATCACCACGTCGCAGTCCCGGATGCCCTCGCGCAGGTCGTTGAACACCCGCACGCCCATCCGCCCGATCGCCGAGGGCAGCAGCGTCTGCGGCCCCACCGCGCGCACCTCGCCGGTTTCCAGGGTGGCCAGCGCGAAGATGTCGGAACGGGCCACGCGCGAATGCAGGATGTCGCCGACGATGGCCACCTTCAGCCCGGAGAAATCCCGCTTGAAATGACGGATGGTATACATGTCGAGCAGACCCTGCGTCGGGTGGGCGTGGCGCCCGTCGCCGGCATTGACCACGTGCACGTCCTCGCGGCCGATGCGGCGCAGGTGCTCGGCGATGAGATGCGGCGCGCCCGACGAGGCGTGGCGCACCACGAACATGTCGGCGTGCATCGCCACCAGGTTGTCGATGGTGTCGAGCAGCGTCTCGCCCTTGGCCGTCGAGGAGCGTCCGACGTCGAGGTTGATGACGTCGGCCGACAGCCGCTTGGCGGCGATCTCGAAGGTCGTGCGCGTGCGCGTGGAGTTCTCGAAAAACAGGTTGAAGACGCTCTTGCCGCGCAGCAGCGGCACCTTTTTCACGTCGCGGTCGGACACTTCCAGGAAGCTCGACGCCGTGTCCAGGATATGCGTCATCACCTCGCGCGGCAGGCTCTCGGTCGACAACAGATGGTTCAGTTTGCCGTTGGCGTTGAGCTGCGGGTTAAGCATGATCGATGCACCTCCACTGCAAGCGCCCGGCCGCATCCGGTTCGAGCACCAGTTCCTGCGAATCGGCCAGCTCGACCTGCCAGGCGCAGAACTCGGCGTAGATCGGCAGTTCCCGCCCGCCGCGGTCGGCGAGAACCGCGAGCCGGATGCCGGCGGGACGGCCATAATCGAACAGTTCGTTGATCGCCGCCCGGGTCGTCCGCCCGGTATAGAGCACGTCGTCGACGAGGATCAGCGGGCGTCCTTCCACCTCGAAGGGAACCGAGGTCCGCTTGACCTGCGGGTGCAGCCCCTTTTCGCCGAAATCGTCGCGATAGAAGGACACGTCGATCAGCCCGATCTCTTCTTGCAGGCCGAGCAGGGTTTTCAGGCGCTGGGCGATCCAGACGCCGCCGCTATGGATGCCGACCAGCGCGGCGTTGGATGGCAGTTTCGGACGGATCAGTCCGGCCAGCGCGGCGCATTGCGCTTCGGCGTCAGGCAGCGTGAGGGGAGGAGGCATGGCAGGAGTCCAGTGAAGTCTCGGAAAGTTGCTGGAAATACGATTGCAGGATGATCTGCGCGGCCAGCGCGTCGAGGTGCTCCCGGGCATCCCGCGCATTGTAGCCAATTTCGCGCAGCCTTTCTTCCGCCTCGAACGAGCTCAGGCGCTCCTCGGCGTAGTCGACCGGGAGGCCGAAGCGGCCGCGCAACTGATTGGCGAAGCGGACGCAGCGCGCGCTCATCGCGTGCGGCGCGCCGTCGAGCGCCAGCGGCAGTCCGACGACGAGGCGGACCGGCTGCCATTTTTCGATCAGCGCGGCGATGGCCGAAAAACGCGGCGCATTGCCTTCGCCGCGTATCGTGGTCAGCGGATGCGCCTGCGCCAGCTCCAGCTCGCCGACCGCGACGCCGATGCGCTTCGTTCCGAAGTCGAAAGCCAGCAGGCTACCCCGCCGGCCCGCGCCAGGCTCAGGCATGTCCGGCCTGTCCAGCCAGATTCGCCAGATCGACGCCGAGCAATTCCAGCGCCGAGGCCAGGCGCTCCTCGTAAGGCAGCTCGAAAAGGACGCGCGGATCGGCGGGCACGGTCAGCCAGGCGTTCTGGCCGATTTCGTGTTCGAGTTGCCCGCCCGCCCATCCCGAATAGCCCAGCGCGACCACCATGTCGCTCGGATGTCCCGCCTGCCCCGCCGCTTGCAGGACATCGCGCGAAGTGGTCAAGCCGATCTCGGCGTTGACCGCCAGCGTCGATTGCCACGCGCCGAGCGGGCGATGCAGGACGAAGCCGCGATCGGTCTGCACCGGCCCGCCGAAAAAAACCGGCAGGTTGGCCATGTCCCGCGCCACGAAAGGCAGCTCGATGCGCTGGAACAGGGTGGACAGGGTCATGTCGATCGGACGGTTGACGATCACGCCCAGCGCCCCGTGGTCGTTGTGCTCGGCAACGTAAACCAGGGACTTGGAAAAATGAGGATCCTCCATTGCCGGCATGGCGATGAGGAAATGATCGGTCAAGTCGATGCGCGCGGCCATGACGCCTATTTTATCGCTATACCAGAGGTCAGGTATCAGGGATCAGGGATCAGTCAGGGGCATCGCCTGCGCAAATGTCGTGAACAGCCGCCAAAAATCTTTTCTTTTCAAGTCCTTATGTGGCGGCAAATGCCTTTCATCGCGCATGAGGAAATGAACCCGATCGCCGGACCTCCCCTGGGAGCGCGGGGCGTCTGCCCCGCCACACCGGGAATGACACGACCGCCGCCGTTGCGGGGCAGAAGCCCCGCGCTCCCAGGAAACCCCGACCAAACGCAGGAGTTCTTCCTCCTGACAGGGTTTGCCGGGAATCAGGGATCAGGTATCAGATGTCAGGTGTCGGTAATTTGCGGGCGCGAAGCGCCCGGTAGCTGATCTGATTCCTGATCCCTGATCCCTGATACCTGATGCGCTGCCATGTATCCGCCGACCAGGCGCAGAAGTTCTTCTTCTTGATAGGGTTTGCCGAGATAGTGGTTGACTCCGGCTTCGAAGGCGTAGTTGCGGTGCTTCTCCGAGGTGCGCGAGGTGATCATGATGATCGGCACGTGTTTTATGCGCGCGTCGGCGCGGACGTGGCGCGTCAGGTCGAAACCGTCCATGCGCGGCATCTCGATGTCGGACAGCATCAC
>JAISQQ010000200.1 GCA_031274075.1 Accumulibacter sp. | reverse complement strand
GGGGGCTTTCACTTGTTAGCGCCTCAAAGGCGCCTTCAAAACCGTGAGCCGCTTCGCGGCAAAAGGCCCGTGCCTATTCAACGTGTATCTCACTTGCGTAAACCACTTCGCAAATTCGCTGGTACTGACTCATACTCTGTTTTAAACACCTTTTCCATTGCCGTAAAGGTCAAACCTTTTCAGTCCCCCGGCAGAGCCGGGGGATTACCTAAGGGAATTTATGGAGTTTTGTATGGTTCAATTAGCGCGCAACACTACACCAGGGAACGCGAAATCCAACAGTCACCGAAAGACGCTTCAGGTAGAGCTTGGCGGCACGGCTCGAAAGTACATGTTCTTACCCAGGGAGATCTCGACCGTGAGAGCGGACGAGAAGTCAGCAGAGGCCGTAGTAGCGTAGAAGCCTGGCGAAAGTCAGGAAAAGCGAAGGGCCGAAGAGTCACGAAAGAATCACAGTCCTGAACTGTCAGAACCGGGCAGGCAGGTGGGTGAAGCGAGGACGGCGCAGCCACTGCGGCCACTCCCGTCCCGGCGAGCGGCGAAGGCGGGTGGAACCTGCCGACCCAAAGCCCGCACCCACCGAGTCCGATGCCGATGCGAGAAAGGATGTCAGAAGGGATTCAATGAGCCCCACGGAAAGCAATACCGTGGGAGCTTGCGGGATAACCCGCCGGACTCAACCGCCGGATGCGGAAAACCGCATGTCCGGTGGTGTGGGAGGGCTGACGGGCGACATCCCGTCAGCTCGACCCGATCGTGCCGACCCCTGCCCCGTAGGGCGGAAATAGCGGCTGCCCGCACCAAAGCATGAAACACTCCCAACCAAGGCTCAGACGCCGACCGCCGGATTGAGCGAATAGACGCCGGTCAGGCTGGCCTGCGCCAGGATGTGTCCCCGCATCGCTTCGCGGACCTGCCGGCCGTCGAGTTTTCCTTCCAGCGGCAAGCGGGCGACGTCCAGCGCGAAGACGGTGAATACGTAGTGGTGGCGGATTTCGTCGTTCCACGGCGGACAGGGGCCGTCGTAGCCGAAATAATCGCCGCGCATGTCGCCGTCGCCGCTGAACCCCGCCGTGTAGTCGTTGATGCCTTGCCGCGCCCCATGCGGCGCGCCCGGACCGGCCTTGCCGCGCGGGGTCACCTCGCTGGAGAATTCGCCGGCCTTGATTTCGCCGAGACTGGCGGGAAGGTCGACCAGCACCCAGTGGAAGAAATCCACGCGCGGCAGCGTGGCGGGCACCGTGCGCCCTTCCTGGTTGGCGTCGTCCATCCGGCTGGGAACGTCGGGGTCGTGGCAGATGAGCGCGAAGGATTGCGTGCCCGGCGGAACTTCGCTCCAGGCGAGGTGCGGGTTCTGGTTCTTGCCCAGGCGGACGTGCCGCTGCGGATCGGGGACGCCAAACGAAAAATCGCCCGGAATCGCTTGTCCGTCCGCAAAGCTGTTGCTGCTCAGTTTCATGGTCGTTTCTCCGTGGTGGTCAATAAAAAATATTCAACCCGAAAATGCGCTGAATGCGTACTGCCGTCCTCGCGCCTCGAATCGCGACGCGAACCTACTCGGCGGCGCGCCGGCGGAAATCCTCGAGACGAAAGCCGACGAGCCATAGTGTAGCGAAATAGACGCCGGCGCCACAGCATACGACGAGCGCCAGCCGCCCGGCGCGCGCGCCGAGGCGCCATTCCAGCCATTGCGCGGAATTCCCGCCGGCAAACCACAGCGCCGCGCCCATGACCGCGAGCGTCAGCGCCAGCCTGGCCAGGAATACCGGCCAGCCTGGCTGCGGCGTGTAGATGCCTTGCCGGCGCAGGCCGCGGTAGAGCAGGGCCGCGTTGACGCAGGCGGCGATGCTGATCGAGAGCGCCAGGCCGGCGTGCGCCAGCGGGCCGATCAGCGCGAGATTGAGCGCCTGGGTGACGCACAGGGTCAGCACGCCGATCTTGACCGGCGTGCGCACGTTCTGCCGGGCGTAGAAGCCCGGCGCGAGCACCTTGATCAGGATCAGGCCGAGCAGGCCGGCGCTGTAGGCGGCCAGCGCGTCGCGGGTCTTGAAGACGTCGTCGGCGGTGAACGCGCCGTGATGGAACAACGTGGCGATCAGCGGCACGGCGAGGATCGCCAGCGCCAGCGCGGCCGGGGCGGCCAGCAGCAAGGTCAGGCGCAGTCCCCAGTCGAGCAGTTTGGAGTATTCGTCGAAATTCTCCCTGGCGTGATACCTGGCCAGCGAGGGCAGCAGGATGGTGCCGAGCGCGGCGCCGAGCAGGCCCGAGGGGAATTCCATCAGCCGGTCGGCGTAGTAGAGCCAGGAGACGCTGCCGGTGCCGAGAAACGAGGCGAAGATAGTGTTGATCAGCAGGCTCACCTGCGCCACCGAAACGCCGAGCACGGCCGGGGCCATCAATTTCAGCACGCGGCGCACGCCGGCGTCGCGCCAGTCGAACGACCAGCGCGGCAGCATGCCGAGGCGCTTCAGGCCGGGGATCTGGAACGCCAGTTGCAAGGCGCCGCCGAGGAACACGGCCCAGCCCAGCGCGAGCACCGGGCGCGCGAAATACGGCGCGGCGAACAGCGCCATGCCGATGAACGAGACGTTGAGCAGCACCGGCGTGAAGGCCGGCGCGGCAAAGCGGTTCCAGGTGTTGAGCACGCCGCCGGCCAGCGCCACCAGCGACATGAACAGGATGTAGGGGAAGGTGATGCGCGTGAGTTCGACGGTCAGCGCGAACTTGTCCGGCTCGCGGGCAAAGCCGGGCGCCGAGATGTAAACCAGGAACGGCGCTCCGGCCATGCCGAGCAGGGTGACGACGAACAGCGCGAGGAAGAGCAGGGTGGCGACGCGGTCGACGAGGCGTTTCGCCTCATCGTCGCCAAGCCGGTTCTTGTATTCGCCGAGGATCGGCACGAACGCCTGCGAGAAAGCGCCCTCGGCGAACAGGCGGCGCAGCAGGTTGGGCAGCTTGAAGGCGACGAAAAAAGCGTCGGTCATCAGTCCCGCGCCAAAAACGCGGGCGATCACGAAGTCGCGCACGAACCCCAGGATGCGCGAGAGCAGGGTCATGCCGCTGACGGTGACAAGGGCTTTGAGCAGGTTCATCCTGGGGAAGCGGTGATGTTTTTTCTCCGCGGGCGCCGTGTATCGAGTGATATCGAGGAAACGCCGATTCGATCGCCACGCAAGGATCGCCATTGTGCCGCAAATGGGCTGAAAACGGTCGGGCCGTGGGAAATACAAGGCGATTGCATCCGCCCTGCGACACCTCTTTTCACAGGAAGCAAAAAAGGACGCCAAGGCGTCCCTTTCCCGCAAAACCGTTTGGTTTCAGCGCTCGACGATCCGGCGCGCGCCGTTGTAGCGTTTTACCCAGTAGCTCTGGCTCATGTCCTCGACCCGGATTTCTCCGCCGGTGCGCGGGGCGTGCATGAAGCGGTTGTCCCCGAGATAGATGCCGACGTGCGAAAAGGCGCGGCGCATGGTGTTGAAAAAAACCAGGTCGCCGGGCTTGAGTTCGTTTTTGTCGTCGATTACGTCGCCGACCTTGCTCTGCTCCCGGGTCGTTCTCGGCAGCAGCTTGCCCAAGGCATTCCTGAAAACGAACTGCACGAAACCGCTGCAATCGAGCCCGCTGTCCGGGTGGGTGCCACCCCGGCGGTAGTTGATCCCGACGAGTTCCAGGCCCGCGAGGATCAAATCCTGCGTGCTGTTGGTATAGCGATCGAGGAAAGAGATTTCTTCGCCGGGCGCGGACGCTTGCTCGGCCGCATGGGCGGCGCCGACGGCGCCCAGGAAAAAGGCAGCGGCCGAAAACAGGATTGCCAAGAGCTTGCGATAAGACATGGGGCGGGAATTTAAATGAAAAACGAATATCTGTAAACTGCTTTTGCCACCGTTTTTGCCATCGCTTTTGCCACCGATCGGCTCGCCGTCCGTTTATTTTTCACCAAAAACCGCCTTCGCTTGGAAGCTTCCCCCTTTAGAAGCTGTTTGCGATCTTCTCTCTGGGAGCACGGGTATCTACACAAGTCCATTATGAAAGCCTCTCTCCGAGCCGCCCCTGGGAGCGCGGGGCACCCGCCCCGCAACAGCGGCGGCAGTGTCATGGCGCTGGCAAAAAGCGGGGCTGGCGCCCCGCGCTCCCAGAGAGAAAGATCGCAAACAGCTTCTTGAGGGGATAATCCCGTCCGATCCGGGAGATGCGTAAGCCTTCCGTGCTTTCCGTCCGGCCCGCCGTCCGTGGATTGAAACATTCACGATTCGCTCGGACAGCTTTCGCCCCAATTGATCGGGAGGCTGTTTTCGGGTAGACTCTCCCGTTTTTCCACCTTGCTCCACCGTTCGCATGGCGGGGGGCTTTTTTGCCAAAAGGAGTGTGCATGCGTCATTACGAGATTGTATTCATCGTCCATCCGGACCAGACCGAGCAGGTTCCGGCGATGATCGAACGCTACAAGTCGATCATCGCCGCGCAAGGCGGCCAGATCCACCGCCTCGAAGACTGGGGCCGCCGCCTACTGGCCTACCCGATCCAGAAGCTGCACAAGGCCCACTACGTGCTGATGAACATCGAGTGCAACGGCGAGGTGCTGGCCGAACTCGAGCATGGTTTCAAGTTCAACGACGCCGTGTTGCGCCATCTGATCATCAAGATGAAAAAGGCCGTGACGACGCCTTCTCCGATGATGAAGGAGGAGAAGTCGAAGTCGATGATGGAAGCGCGTGAGGCGGCGGCAGCACCCGCACCTGTGCCCGTACCCGCGCCAGTCGAGGCCGGGGCCGTCGTCGAGGCCGCGCCCGTCGAGGTTGCGCCCGCGCCCGTCGAGGCCGGGGCCGAGGCTGCCACTAGCGCGGAACCGGTAGCAGAACCGGCGGCGAGCTGATTTGCCGGGGGCAAGCTGAATCGCGTCGAACTTTCCGGGGTCCTGATCGAGCGCAAGGCGCTGCGTTTCACTCCGGCCGGCGTGCCGGTCGTGGAATGCGTGATCGGGCACCGCTCGGAGCAGCTCGAGGCGGGCCGCCCGCGGCGCGTCGAGTGCGAGATCCCGGCCGTCGCGCTGGGCGAGCCGGCCCGCTGGATTCAGGAAGCGGCTCCCGGCATGCCGATCCGATTGACCGGATTCCTGGCCGCCCGCGGCAAGAACGGCAAACAACCCAGATTGCATGTGACAACGATCGAATTTGAGGAAGGAAAAGCAAATGGCAAGGTTCATGAAGAAGAAGGATGACAAGAACGTCAAGAAGCGCGGCAGCGGACTCTTCAAGCGCCGCAAGTTCTGCCGCTTCACCGCCGAGAAGATGGAGAGCATCGACTACAAGGATGTCGATCTCTTCAAGGAATACGTCGCCGAGAACGCCAAGATCATGCCGGCGCGGCTGACCGGCACCAAGGCCGGCTATCAGCGCATGCTGTCGGTGGCCATCAAGCGCGCGCGCTTCCTGGCGCTGCTGCCGTATACTGACAACCACCCCTGACGCGAGGACAAGACGATGCAAATCATTCTGATGGAAAAGGTCGTCAATCTCGGCAACCTGGGCGATCTCGTCCGGGTCAAGGACGGCTATGCCCGCAATTTCCTGATTCCTTCCGGCAAGGCCAAGCGCGCCACGCCGGCGGCGATGAAGGAGTTCGAAGCGAGGCGCGCCGAACTGGAAAAGCTGGCCGCCGAGAAATTCACCACGGCCCAGGAATTCGCCGCCCGGCTGGAAGGCGTGACCGTGACCGTGGCCCGCAAGGCGGGGGTCGACGGACGCCTGTTCGGCTCGGTGACCAACTACGACATCGCGGACGGCTTGAAAGCGCTCGGCCTTACCGTCGAGAAGTCCGACATCCGCATGCCGGACGGCCCGCTCAAGGCGCTCGGCGAGTCGGACCTGGAAGTCGCGCTGCATACCGACGTCGTCGCGACCATCAAGGTGGTCGTGGTCGGCGAACAGTAAACGCAGCGGTGAACGCCTTTCCGGGACGAGTCTCCACCGCCCGCGAATCCGGAAAAGCCTTGCGGCGACGCAAGGCTTTTTTCGCTGGCGCGACGAGAAGAAGCGGGGCAGGGTCGAGTAGTTCAGAAGACAGAGGACTGATGACAGAGGACAGTTTGATTACCGGGCGCTTCGCGCCCGCAAATATTACGGTCTTCCGTCTTCTGCCGTGTCCCCCGCCACGCCCACGAAATGTGTCAATATTTGATCCGAAAACACGCCAATCGTCGCGCGCCTCGTGTCCGATCTCATCTTAGGTTTTCATCAAAAACCGACTCCGGTTGGAACCTCCCCCTTCAGGGGGATAATCTTGCACGGGAGGAGCGTAAGCCCTTCCGTGCTTTCGTCCGGCCTGCCGGACGTGGATTGAAACATGGCCAAGCCTTCCCCTTCCGCGAACACGCCCAAGGCGACGCCCGATCCGGCGCTTGCCGGTTTGCGCGTACCGCCGCATTCGATCGAAGCCGAGCAATCGGTGCTCGGCGGCCTGTTGCTCGACAACGCGGCGTTCGACAGGATCGCCGACGTCGTCGGCGAGACCGATTTTTATCGCGACGAGCACCGGCGCATCTACCGCCATATCAGCAAACTGCTCGAGCGCGGCAAGCCGGCCGACGCGGTCACCGTCGCGGAAAGCCTCGACCTGGCGGGCGAGGGGAGCGAGACCGGCGGGCTGGCCTATCTCGGCGAACTCGCCGTCAATACGCCGTCGGCGTCGAACATCCGGCGCTACGCCGAGATCGTGCGCGAACGGGCGATCCTGCGGCAACTCGTCACCGCCGGCGACGAGATCGCCGGCAGCGCCTTCAACCCCCTGGGGCGCGAAGCCAAGCAACTGCTGGACGAGGCCGAGGCCAGGGTATTCGCCATCGCCGAATCGGGCTTCCGATACCAGAGCGGTTTTCAGCATATCAATCCGCTGCTGGCGCAAGTCGTCGAGCGCATCGAGGAACTGCACAGCCGCGACAACCCGTCCGACATCACCGGCGTGTCGACCGGTTACCACGACCTCGACGCGCGCACCTCGGGCCTGCAAGCGGGCGATCTGCTGATCGTCGCCGGCCGCCCGTCGATGGGAAAGACCTCGTTCGCGCTGAACATCGGCGAGCACGTGGCGGTCGAGATGGGACTGCCGGTCGCCGTTTTCTCCATGGAAATGGGCGGCACGCAACTGGCGATGCGCATGCTGTCCTCGGTCGGCCGGCTTGACGCGCATCGCGTCCGCACCGGAAAGCTGAACGACGACGAATGGTCGCGGCTGTCCTTCGCGCTGGGCAAGATGCACGAAGCGCCGCTGTACATCGACGAGACCGCGGCGCTCAACCCGCTCGACCTGCGCGCGCGCGCGCGCCGCCTGCATCGCCAGTGCGGCAAGCTGGGCCTGATCATCATCGACTACCTGCAACTGATGTCGTCGACCAACCCGAGAAGCGGCGAGAACCGGGCGACCGAGATTTCGGAGATTTCGCGTTCGCTCAAGGCCCTGGCCAAGGAACTGAACGTGCCGGTGATGGCCCTGTCGCAGTTGAACCGCTCGCTCGAACAGCGGCCGAACAAGCGCCCGGTGATGTCCGACCTGCGCGAGTCGGGCGCCATCGAACAGGACGCCGACGTGATCATGTTCATCTACCGCGACGAGGTCTATAACCCCGACACGCAGGACAAGGGCACCGCCGAGATCATCATCGGCAAGCAGCGCAACGGCCCGATCGGCATGGTGCGCCTGACCTTCCTGGGCGAATACACGCGCTTCGAGAATTACGCCACGGCGGGTTACTGATCGGAGGACAGAAGACAGAGGACAGTTCAGTTACCGAGCGCTTTGCGCCCGCAAATGTCGGCTCTCCCGACTATTGTGTGGAAAAGTGGAAAAATGATATAATACCGGCATGAATGAAAAAGATTTTTACCGAGGTATTCTCGGAATAAAAGAGCCGTGGAAAATAAGCAAGATAGAACCAAAATTTTCCGAAAGGGAAGTGCATGTCTATCTTGAGTATA
>JAISQQ010000159.1 GCA_031274075.1 Accumulibacter sp. | reverse complement strand
CCGCGCGCGTATTGGTCGATTTTGGTCAGCGCGTCGGCCAGCGCGTTCGCGTCGCCGCTGATTTCGGCGCCGCCGCGATCGGCCTCGAATTCACGCGCCCGGGAAATGGCCATCTGGATCAGCGCGGCGGCCAGCAGCGCGAGCAGGGCGAGCGCCAGGCTGGCCAGGGGATTGGCCGGACGCCCCTCGGAATCGCGCCCGCCGAAGAGCAGGGCGAAGCGGGCCAGCGCCGAGATGGCGCCGGCCATCGTCGCCGAGATCGTCGAGATCAGGATGTCGCGATGCCGGACGTGCGCCAGCTCGTGCGCCATCACGCCGCGAATCTCCCGCGCCGACAAGAGCTTGAGGATGCCGGTGGTCGCCGCGACGGCGGCGTTCTGCGGATCGCGCCCGGTGGCGAAGGCGTTGGGCTGCGCTTCGTCGATCAGGTAAACGCGCGGCATCGGCAGGCCGGCGCGACGCGCCAGATCGCGCACCGTGGCGTAGAACTGCGGCGCGGAGGCTTCATCGACTTCCCGGGCGTTGTACATGCGCAACACCAGCTTGTCGGAAAACCAGTAGGCGAAGAGATTCATCGCGCCGCCGAAAACGAGCGCCATGAGCATGCCTTCGCCCCCGCCCAGGGAGGAACCGATGACGCCGAACAGGGCCACGATGGCGGCCATCAGGATAGTGGTCTTCAAGCAATTGCCGAACATGGATACGGTCTCCTCGGATCGATGGAACGCGCTTTCGCTGGCTCTAGATTGGGCATCGCGCGGATTATTCAAGAAGGCAGGGCAAACGCCACGCCGGGACGCAGCGGATGGCCGGAAAGAAATTGCGCGGCGGACAGCCGCCGGCCACCCGCCTTTTGCAGCTCGGCCAGGCGCAAGGCGCCTTCGCCGCAGGCGACGACGATACCGTCCGCGCCGGCGGAAACGACGCGGCCCGGCGCCGCGCCGCCAGTCCCGGCGCTCAGGCACGCCGCCCGCCAGACCTTGATCGGCGCGCCGTCCAGGATCGCCACTGCGCCGGGGAAGGGATTGAACGCCCGCACCTTGCGTTCGAGCTGCGCGGCGGACGAGCGCCAGTCGAGCGGCGCTTCGGCCTTGTCGATCTTCGCCGCGTAAGTCACGCCGTCGCCATCTTGCGGCGTCGGCGCGCCGGGCAGATCGGCCAGCGTCTCGACGATCAGGCGCGCGCCCAGCCGCGCCAGTTTGTCGTGCAGGGATCCCGCCGTTTCGTCGGCGGCGATCGGCAGCCGGCCGCGACGCAGCACCGGCCCGGTATCGAGCGTGGCCTCCATCTGCATGACGCACACGCCGCTCTCGGCGTCGCCGGCCAGGATCGCGCGCTGGATCGGCGCCGCGCCGCGCCAGCGCGGCAGCAGCGAAGCATGGATGTTGAGGCAGCCGAAACGCGGCATGTCGAGCACCGCCCGCGGCAGGAGCAAGCCGTAGGCGGCCACCACCATCGCCTCGGCCGGCACCGCGCGGAGGCGTTCCTGGACGGCGGGGTCCTTCAGCGCCGGCGGCTGGAAGACCTCGATGCCGGCGGCGGCGGCGAGCTCCTTGACCGGCGAGGGACGCGGCGCCATGCCGCGCCCGGCGGGCCGGTCCGGCTGAGTGAGCGCTAACGTCACCTGGTGGCCGGCGGCCAGGAGGGCATCCAGCGCGCGCGCCGCGAATTCGGGCGTACCGGCAAAAACGAGTTTCATGCGGTGATCTTCGCCTGTTTGGCCAGCTTGGCCTTGATGCGCATCTGCTTGAGCTGCGAGAGGTGTTCGACGAATATCTTGCCGTCGAGATGCTCGATCTCGTGCTGCAGGCACACGGCCAGCAGGCCGTCGGCCTCGATCGTTTTTTCTTCTCCCTCGAGGTCGAGATAGCGCACGACGACGTTCTCCGCGCGCGCGACCTTGTCGTAGATGCCGGGAACCGACAGGCAGCCTTCCTCGCACACCTGCTGGCCTTGGCTGTCGACGATTTCCGGATTGACCAGGGAAAGCGGCTGGTCGCGCGTCTCCGAAACATCGATCACGATCACCCGCTGATGCACGTCGACCTGGGTCGCCGCCAGGCCGATGCCGGGCGCTTCGTACATCGTCTCGGCCATGTCCCGCGCCAGGCGTATTATGCTTTCGTCAATGCTTCGCACCGGCGCGGCTTTTTTTTTCAGGCGCGGATCGGGAAAACGGAGAATCGGCAGCAGAGACATAAAAAGCTTGATCAAATAAGTAATTACGTGCAAAATCTAATGCAACATCTATGAATACAATGCACTATTCGCGATACGGCTTGCGCATTGCAGGCGATGTCCGCGGCGGGCCGGAGAACGATCCCGGAACGAGCGGAACTCCCCGGAGTTCGCCACGGCGGCCTGGCGGCAAAAACCGTAACGCGCAGATTGCCTGTTTGTATATGAGGATAACACGATGATTCGCATTCTTTCGCTGCTCGTTCTGAGCATTTTCAGCGCCCTTTCCCTCGCTCCGGCAAACGCCGCCGAACCCGCTAAACCCGCCGCGCCCCAGCTCGCCGATACGGCTCCGAGCCGCTATGTCGTGGTTCCGGGCGATACGCTTTGGGACATTTCGGCCAGGTTCCTCCAGGAGCCGTGGCGCTGGCCGGAGATCTGGCGCATGAACCAGGCCGAGATCAAAAACCCGCATCGGATCTACCCGGGCGACGTGGTCGTCCTCGACCATGACGCCAGCGGCAAGCCTTACCTGCGCCTCGACGCCAAATCCGGCGATTCGAGACAGCGCTCACGCATAGCGGGCCAGATAGCGGGCGATTCCAGGCAAAGCCCGCAGATCCACGAGGAACGCTTGTCCGACATCATCCCGCCGATCCCGCCCAACGTGATCGAACCCTTCATCGCCACGCCGTTGTTCGTCGAGCAGAATACCTTGCAGTCGGCGCCGCGCATCGTGGCGACGCAGGAGGATCGCGTCTTCCTTGGGAACGGCGATACGGCCTACGTGGAAGGCGCCGATCCGACGCAGGACAAATGGCAGGTTTTCCGCAACGGAAAACCCTTGTACGACCCGGAATTTCCCTCGCGGGTGCTCGGCTACGAGGTCTTCCACCTGGGCTCGGCGACGCAGGTGAGGCCGGGCAATCCGGGGGTGTTCGAGATCGACGTCGCCAAGCAGGAGATTGTTTCCGGCGACCGCCTGGTGCCCACCACGCGCCCGGAACTCACGGACTACGTTCCACACGCGCCCGAGCAGACGATCGACGGACGCGTCGTCTCGGTCTATGGCGGCATCGACGTGGGCGGCAAGCTGTCGATCATCTCGATCAATCGCGGCAGCGCGAGCGGCCTGGAAATCGGGCACGTCCTCGCCCTCGAACGGAATCGCGTCGTCGAGCAGCGCGACGAGGACGACCGGCGCAGGAGCATCGTCATTCCCGCCTTGCGCTTCGGGCTGATCTTCGTGTTCCGCATCTTCGACAACGTTTCCTACGCCCTGGTCGTCCAGGCCGACGGGCTGGTCCGGGTCAACGATTTCGTGCGCACGCCGTAGGCGATGGCCCCATCCGAGTCCGAGACGCTCGCTCACTGGCTCAGACTCACCCTCATTCCCGGCATCGGCGGCGGCACGCAGCGCAAGCTGCTGGCCGCCTTTGGCCTGCCCGACGCCGTTTTTTCCGCCGGCTACGGCTCGCTGCGCGCGCTGGTCGGCGACCATGCGGCGCGGCTGCTGCTCGACACCGACAATGGGGCGGCGGTCGCCAACGCGGCGGCTTGGGCGCAAGAACCCGGCCAGCGCGTCGTCACGCTGGCCGATCCGGCGTATCCGCGCGCGCTGCTCGAAATCGCCGATCCTCCCAGCCTGCTGTACGTTCTCGGCCGGGTCGAATTGCTCGAGTGGCCGGTCTTGGCCATCGTCGGCAGCCGCAACCCGACGCCGCAGGGCGTGCTCAACGCCGAGCGCTTTGCCGGCGCGCTGTCCGCGGCGGGATTTGTCATCGCCAGCGGCCTGGCGCTGGGCATCGACGCGGCCGCGCATCGCGGCGCGCTGGCGGCGCAAGGCGACACCATCGCCTTCGTCGGTACCGGCATCGACCGCGTTTATCCGGCGCGCAACCGGGATCTGGCGCACGAGATCGGCGCCAAGGGCGTGATCGTTTCGGAGTTTCCGCTCGGCACGCCGGTCGTCGCCTCCAATTTCCCGCGCCGCAACCGGCTGATATCCGGCATAGCGCGCGGCGTGCTGATCGTCGAGGCGGCCGTCGGAAGCGGCTCGCTGATTACCGCCAGGCTCGCCGCCGAGCAGGGCAGGGAGGTTTTCGCCATCCCCGGATCGATCCACTCGCCCCAGTCGCGCGGATGCCACCGGCTGATCAGGGACGGCGCCAAGCTGGTGGAAACCGCGCAAGACATCCTCGAAGAACTCCGCTGGCCTACGCCCGCGCCCACGCCCGCGCCGGCCTTACGCGCGGCGGGGACGCCGG
>JAISQQ010000146.1 GCA_031274075.1 Accumulibacter sp. | reverse complement strand
AAGCGGATTTCATGAGGCTATTCCTTGTAGAACGGTTGGCGCGGGATCGTCGCGCAGGCAGGCTTTCCAGTGCCCCGGCGCGATTTCCGCCAGGGCCGGTTCGGTTTCGGCGCACTCTGGCCGCGCCCGCGGGCAGCGGGTGCGGAAGACGCAGCCGGACGGCGGGTCGGCCGGGCTGGGGATGTCGCCGCTGAGCAATGGCCGGTGTTCGCCGCGCCGCGCCGGATCGGGCACCGGCGAGGCCGCCAGCAGCGCCTGCGTATAGGGATGCCGCGGCTGCCGGTAGAGCGTTTCGGTCGGCGCGATTTCCATGATCTTTCCGAGGTAGAGCACGATCACCCGGTCGCACAGGAATTCGACGACGTCGAGGTCGTGCGAGATGAACAGCATGGTCAGCCCGAAACGCTCCTTCAGCTCGCAGAGCAGATTGACCACCTGCGCCTGGATCGACACGTCCAGCGCCGACAGCGGCTCGTCGGCGACGACGAAATCGGGTTCGACGGCCAGCGCGCGCGCCACGCCGATGCGCTGGCGCTGCCCGCCGGAGAATTCGTGCGGGTAGCGGTCGGCGTATTCGGGACGCAGGCCAACGAGGTCGAGCAGTTCGGCGATGCGCGCCTGCCGCCGCGCCTTGCCCTGGGCCAGGCCGTGCGTGTCCAGCGCCTCGCCGAGAATGTGGCGGATGCGCATGCGCGGATTGAGGCTGGCGTAAGGGTCCTGGAAGATGATCTGCATGCGCGAGCGCAGCGGACGCATCTGGCGTTGCGAGAGCGGCGCGATGTCCCGGCCCTGGAAACGGATTTCGCCGTCGTTCGGATCGAGCAGGCGGATCAGCATGCGCCCGATGGTGCTCTTGCCCGATCCGGATTCGCCGACGATGCCCAGCGTCTCGCCCTCGCGGATGGTAAAGCTGACGCCGTCGACGGCGCGCACCGGGTGGCTTCCGGCGCCGAAATACTTGCGCAGGCCGCGCACTTCGATCAGGGGATTTGTCTTGTCGTTCATGCCGGACACTCTTCCTCGACGCGGAGGCAGCGGACTTGCCGTTCGCCTTCGATGGCCGCCAGCGGCGGCATCGCCGCCTCGCAGCCCGCGCCGCGTTGCGGGCAGCGCGGCGCGTAGGCGCAGCCGGGCGGCGGCTCGAACGGGCTGCATACCTGGCCGCTGATCGCCGTCAGGCGCGGCCGCGCGCCGTCCGCCGCCGCGCCGCGCACCGCCATGCCGGGCAGGCAGGCCAGCAGTCCGCGCGTGTAGGGATGCCGCGGCGCGGCGAACAGGGGGCCGACGGCGGCGGTTTCGACGATGCGCCCGGCGTACATCACGGCGACGTGGTCGGCGTACTGCGCGACGACGCCCAGATTGTGCGTGATGAACAGCACGCTCATGCCGGTTTCCTTTTGCAGGCGCTGGATCAGCGCCAGGATCTGCGCCTGGATGGTCACGTCGAGCGCGGTGGTCGGCTCGTCGGCGATCAGCAGCGTCGGGTCGCAGGCCATCGCCAGGGCGATCATCACGCGCTGGCGCATGCCGCCGGAAAGCTGGTGCGGATATTCATGCAGGCGGCGCTCGGCAGCCGGGATTTCGACCAGATCCAGCATTTTTCTTGCGTGCCGCAGCGCCTCGCGGCGATCCATCGAGAGGTGCAGGCGCGCCGATTCGGCGATCTGCTCGCCGACGGTGAGCACCGGGTTGAGGCTGGTCATCGGTTCCTGGAAGATCATCGCCAGCTCGTTGCCGCGCAGGCGGCGCTTTCCGTCTTCCGGCAGCGCCAGCAGATCGACGCGCTGGCCGTCGCGCCGGACGAACCACGCCTCGCCGCCGACGATGGCCTGCGAACCCTTGGCGTGCAGGCCCATCAGCCCGAGGCTGGTGACCGACTTGCCGGAACCGGATTCGCCGACCAGCGCCAGCGTGCGCGCGGGGGCGATGTCGAAGGAAACGTCGGCGACGCTGGTCACGCGCCCGCGGTCGGTACTGAAGGAGGTCGACAGCGCGCGCACCGAAAGCCGGGGGACGGAGGAAGGATCGCGGGGCGTGTTCATGCGGACTTCCTCAGTTTCGGGTCGAGCAGGTCGCGCACGCCGTCGCCGACGATCTGCAGCGACAGCGCGGTCAGGATGATGGCGATGCCCGGAAAGACGATGGTCCAGAAAGCCTGGTCGGCGTATTGCAGGCTGGAGGAGATCATCGTGCCCCAGGTCGGGATTTCCGGCGGCACGCCGACGCCGAGAAAAGACAATCCGGCTTCGGCGAGAATCGCGTAGGCGAAGATGAAGGTGAGCTGCACCAGCACCGGCGAGAACAGGTTCGGCAGGATGTGCGCGTACAGGATGCGCGGCGTGGACACGCCGAGCGCGCGCGCCGCGTCGACGAACAGCAGCTCGCGGATGACCAGCGTCGAGGCGCGCACCACACGGGCGACGCGCGGGGTATAGACGATGGTCAGCGCGAGCACCACGTTCCACAGCGAAGCGCCGAGGATCGACACCAGCGAGATGCCGAGCAGGATGTCGGGGAAGGACATCATGGCGTCGATGACGCGCATGATCGGCGCGTCGAGGCGGCGGAAGAAGCCGGCCATCAGCCCCAGCGCGGTGCCGGCGACGACGCTGAAGCACGCCGTGGCGATGCCGATCATGATCGAGTAGCGCCCGCCCCAGACGATGCGCATCGCCAGGTCGCGCCCGAGCTCGTCGGTGCCCGCCCAGTGTTCGGCGGAAGGCGCCCGCAGCCTTTGCATCACCTCGATGGCGTTGGGATCGACGCCGGACAAGAGGGGAAGGAGAACGGCGATCAGCACGATGACCAGCAGCGTCAGCGCGGCGATCAGCACGATGCGCCGGGCGAACAGGCGCTTGATGACGTAAGACCACTGTTCCATGCCGCCTACACCCGGATGCGCGGATCGACGAGCATGTAGATCAGGTCGATCGCGAAGTTGATCAATACGTAGATGGCGGCGATGACCAGCAGCGCGCCCTGGATCACCGGGTAGTCGCGGCGCAGCACCGCGCGCACCACCAGGTTGCCGACGCCGGGCAGGTTGAACACCGTCTCGGTGACCACCGCGCCGCCGATCATCAGCGCCAGCGTCAGGCCGACGACGGTGACGATCGGTACCAGCGCGTTGCGCAGCACGTGCTTGAGGATCACCACGCGCTCGCTGAGCCCCTTGGAGCGGGCGGTGCGCACGTAGTCCTCGTTGAGGATGTCGAGCACCGAGGCGCGCGTGAAGCGGATGATCAGCGCCGAGTTGAGCACGCCGAGCACGGTGGCCGGCAGCACCAGATGATACAGGCGTTCGGCCAGCGACACGCCGGGGTTGCCGTAGCCCGAGGCCGGAAACCAGCCGAGCCCGACGGCGAAGATCTGGATCAGGATCAGGCCCATCCAGAAACTCGGCACGCTGGCGCCGAGCATGGCCACGCCGCTGAACACCTGGTCGACCAGGCGGCCGCGCCAGACCGCCGCGACCAGGCCACAGGGAATGCCGATCAGCGCGGCGATGGCGACGGCGAAGAGCGCCAGGAAGAAGGTCGGTTCGGCGCGTTCGGCCAGCGCCTGGGTCACCGGCCGCTGGAGGAAGATCGACTGGCCGAGGTTGCCTTGCGCGACTTCCCGGATCCAGTAGCCGAACTGGGTCAGCAAAGGCTCGTCCAGGCCGTACTGCACGCGCGTGTGGGCGATGTCCTCGGCGCTCGCCTGGTCGCCGAGCAGCAGGGCGATCGGATCGCCGGACGCCAGCCGGGTCAGCGCGAAGACCATGATCGCCACCAGAATCAGGACGGCCAGGGTCCCGCCCAGACGGGCCA
>JAISQQ010000050.1 GCA_031274075.1 Accumulibacter sp. | reverse complement strand
GGTTCTGGTAGAGCACGTTGGCCGCCATCAGCCCGCAGACGCAAAGCAGCACCAGATACCAGGCTCCCATGCCGACGATCCAGGCGCTCGAATACGCCGACAGCCTGCCGCGCAGGCCGTGCGCCGCCGCGCCGTGGACCGGCAGCAGGCGGGTGAAGAAGCGCGACAGAGCGCTGTTCGGGCGCGCGGAGCCGGTGGCTTCGGCTTTCGCTTCCACGGCTCCGGGCGGCGCGCCCGCGCTGTTTTCCCGGACCGGGCGGGTCGGGCAGAAAAACACGCCGGCGAGACGCAGCGGCTCCTGGCGGGGCATCTCCTGCAACAGGGCAGAGAAAAAAGCGTCCAGCCGCCGTCCCAGCGTTCCACTTTCTTCCAGGAAGCGCAGTTCATCCTGCGCGGCGGGCGCGCCCTGGACCAGATCGTCGAACAGCACGGTGCGCAGCGTCGCCGCGAGCGCCCGCGCCGCCGCCTCACCCGGGCGCTCGCCGCCCTCGTCCGGCGCGTCGCCGGCGTCGAAAAAACGTCCCGGCAGGGTTTCCCCGCCCTTTGGACGGGCGAAGAGCGACGCGCCTCCCGGCAGGGCGTCCATATCCTGCACCAGGAGATAGAGCGGCGCGTTGCGATTTGTCGCGACCATTACGGAATACAGCGCGTCGCGCAGTTGGAAGCCCCATTCCTGCAGCGCGGTGTCGGCGCGCGACAGCAAGTCCCGCGCGGAGAGCAGGAGAAAGAAACCGGAAAAGGCGCTGCCCGGCACATCGCGCGCGAAGAGCGCGAGGAATTGCTCCTTGCCGTCGCCTTCCAGCGCCCCGGCCGCCGCCTGCAGCAGGGTCGTCGAGGCGAAGTCGCGCCGCGCCAGGGGTCCGCTCTCCTCCTTTCCCGTAAAGAGCGGCGATAGGGAAAAAGCGGAAGCAGCGGCGCTCCCCGCGCCGTCCAGGGCCAGATACCAGGAACGCCCGAGGAATTCGCGCCGGTCGGGCCTTTTCCCTGGGTCGCGCGCCAGGAGCGCGTTCCACACGGTTTCGATCCCGGAGACCTGGACCTCGGCCGCCGCCGGGGTCTTCAGCCCGGACAGGGCCTGGCGCACGAAGGAACGCTTGTCGCGCAGGCGCCATAGAAAACGCCCCGCCCAGAACAGCAGCGCCGCGCCGAAGAGACCCAGCAGGATGAAAAAGCCGGTGAACATCGGCCAGCGCAGCCACCACGAAAGCACGGTCAACAAGCCCAGGACGATGACGATGAGCAGCAGCAGCAACAAGCCCTTCAAAATAGCGCCGAGTAATTTCATGTCATATTCCGTGATGAATTTCGTCGCCTAGAGGCCGGGAAGGGGGATGTCTACCAGCAGATTCGCGCAATACACGCCGAACAGCAGCGCGCCGGCGAGCGGCAGCAGGATATAGCCGAGCCATTCCAGGGTCGAGGCGATTTCCTTTCCCCCTGGGAAAGCTCGCCGCCCCGCCGCCGGGAGCGCCGCCGGGTCTTCGCTGCCGCGCAGTATCTCGCGGGCCGACTGGCGCAGCTTTCCCAAAAGATGCGGGTCATGGTGGCAGCGCCCGGAAAACCCCAGCAGCAGGCAGAGGGCGTAGGCGTCGAGTTCCTGCCGCGCCGCCCGCGTGCGCGACAGCCTGGCCGCCGTTTCCAGGCGCTGCGGCAGGGAATCGTCCGGGTGCTCCGCGTCGTCGGGCGGCAGCACCAGCTCGTCCAGCAGGGCTTCCAGGTTCTGGAAAAACACGCGGCCCGCTTCGGAAGTCTGGAAACAGGCGTATTGCAGGCTTTGCGTCACCCACGCGGCGGCGTCGGGCCGCCGCGAGCTGAGCAGCATTTCATCGACCCAGGCATACACCGCCAGGCGGCAGTAATCCAGGCGAACGCCGCGATCCAGGCGAACGCCGCGATCCATGTCTTCGGCGAGCGCCAGGGAAAGCTGCTCGCGCTCCTCCCGGGCGAGCGCGTGCAGGCGCTCGGCGATCTCCGCCAGCGGCGAGGCCGCGGCGTCCTCGCGCGCGTAGTGCAGGGCTTCGCTCATCAGCGGGAAAAAACGTTTCAACACACCTTCGCTCCTATCTACGAATGACCGTCAGCTGCACCCACAGATCCGGGGGGGCGTCGGGCAGGAAAAAGGCGATTTCCCCGTGCTGCAGGCCCTGTTCCCAGAGCGGGTCGGCCTGGTCGACCATGAAATAGGCGGTGTCCTTGCGCCGCGGCAGTCCCACCGGCGGCGTGTCGGCGTGCACCAGGCGAATGCCGGGCAGCGCCCGCGCCACGATGTTCGCCATCTCCGGCTGCGGCGCGAGCTTGCCGAAAGCGCGCGCGCGCTCGGCCAGGTCGGGCGCGGCGTGCGAACGCAGCAACAGCCAGTAGCCGTAGGAATTGTTGCGCGCGCTCTGCGGCATCTGCGTGCACAGGAAGCCGTCGCGCGCTTCCAGGACGAAGGCGAAATCCGGGCCGACCACCAGCGAATCCACCAGCCGGGTGACGATGCCGCAGGCGGCGCTGAAGCACTCGTAGAGTTCTTTGTGATCGTAGGCGGGCAGCGCGCGCGGCCCCTGCCGGACTTCTCCCAGCGGCGAGAGCGTGGCGGAAAACACCGACAGTTCGCCCACCATGCGGCACAGGGCGACGAACACCGGCCACGGGTGCATGCGCGGCGCGAGCAGCAGTTGATCGAGTTCCGGAACGTGCCGGGAAATGGCCCCGAGCACGCAAAACAGGGTGATCCCGTAGAGCGAGGACACTTCGGAGCTCGAAGCGTCGCCGCCGGCCAGCTTGAATTCCTCGAGTTGCCGCGCCCTGGAGAGCAGCACGTCGCGCACGTCGCGCAGCATGTTCACCAGCACGCCGGCGGCCTGGATATCCACCACCGGCGGCGTGAAATGGCTGTCCAGGCGCACCCGCTCGCCGCTGCGCACCAGGCGGGCGACGGGAATGCGCAGCAGGCTCCCTTGCATTTCGTCATCGAAGCAAAGACGCAGGCGGAAACGTAGCGCGCGCACGTCCGCCGCCGCGCCCTGGCCGTGCAGATCCGGCGCGGGGTCCGCGGAGAGCGGGGTGGTGAAGCGATAGACGTCGGGCGCGGTTTCGGGCTCGTCGGTCGGAAACACGTTGTCGCCCTCCTCGCGGAAAGGCGCAAGGCCGACATGCACGGCGAGCGGCGCTTCCGGATTCTGCCAGGCGGCGCGGAAGGGGCGCGGGGCCAGGGTGGCGTTGCCCGGATAATCCATCCATTCGCCGTCCTTCAACAGCAGGCCCAGTTCGGTGATTTCGAAGATTTCCGCGGCCAGCGCGTCTTCATTGATTTTCAGGCGAAAAACGCCCCAGCAGTGCGGCTGGAGAAGCGCGCCGAACAAGGCGCGCGCGTCGGCCTGCTGCCGCTGCGCGATCTGAAAATGCTGCGGCTGCAAGAAGACGCCCTGTTCCCAGAAAAGCAGCCTATTGTCCACGCTCGACTCCGTTTACGCTGACGGCCTGCGCCGTCAGATTGATGACGATATCCATATGCGCCACGCTGTAGAGCGTCTTGCGAAAGAAGGGAATATAGCCTTCTTTTTCGCTGTGCAGCAAAAACGCGAAGGTGGCGACGGAGAGTTCCGGCTTCAAATGCGCGTATCCGGCGACGAGCGCCAGGTTTTTCGCGTTGGCCGCCCGATCGATATCCGTTTCCAGGCGTTGTCCCGGCTGCAGCCAGAAGCGCCTGGCCGACGCCGCGCCGATGGTTTCCACGCTGCAGGCCTGCAAGGTATCCAGTCCGGCGGCCGTTTGCGCCAGCGCGGTGAAGCGGTTTATCTCGTCGACTTGGTAGACGCACAGGCTCAGGCCCAGGGGGACGCCCTCCATCTCGTTCAGATCGGAACTGGTCTGGATGTTCAGGGTGATGCCGCGCGGCGTCGCCGCCCAGCTTACCCGCGCCGGGTCTTCCACCGGCGCGGGCGGCGGGACGACCGGCGGCCGGGGACCGGCGCCGCCGCCGCAGGCCGCCAGCAGGCAGGAGCAAGAGAGGGCCGCCAGCGCCGCCCGGCGGCATCGACGCCCGCGCGCGCGCCTCATGCGATCATCACCTTCGACTGTCCGGCCATCGAGCACATGCCGACGGTATTGCCGTTGTTGTGCTTGGTCTGCACTCCCTGCGAGACGGCGGCCTTGTTTTCCAACTGGACCTTTTGCGAGCCCATGATGAATTCGCCCTGGCCGATGAACTTGTTCGAGCTCACGCCGCCCGCCGTGCCCGCCTCGTCGCCGTTGGAGAGGAGGCTCTTCGACTTGACGTTGAGCGCCGGCGCGCCGTCGATGAACACCTTGGAGCAGGCCGTGCCCGGATCGACCATGTTGCACTGGAAGATATTGACGTAGGGAATCGGCGCCGGCGAGGCGGGCGGCGCGGGGGTCTTGCAGACGTCCGGGACGGTGCTCTGGCAGGTGCCGCCTTTCAGGGTCAGGGCAAACATGCTTTCATCCTATCTTGATGTGTCCGGCGTCCAGGTCCAGCAGTTCGCTGGCCTTCATGTCCAGGTTTTCCGCCCGCAGCCGCGCGCTGTGGCGGCAATCGACGCGCAGGCGGCCCGCCGAGAGTTCCGCGGTTTCCAGCGTCTCTTCCCGGTTCTTGCCGTAGCTCGCCTGCCGGCGCAGCGCGGTCTCGCGCAGTTTCCCGGCGACCAGGCGCACGACGCCGAAGCTCTGCGCCAACAGTTTCCCGGCCAGCAGCATCACCCCGGCGCGCAATTCCAGCGTCTGCCCTTCGGCGCGAAGATGATCGCTTTTCAGCGTCAGCGCCTCGTCGCCGTGGAATTCAAGCGTTTTCGCGCGTATCTCGGTATGCGCGGGCAGCGCCAGCGCGCCGCGGGCGGAAGAGCGGGCCAGCACCGAGACGACCCAGGCTTCTTCCCCGACGAAGGCCAGCAGCACCCGGTCGCCGGCTTCCGGCGCGAGCAGGCAGCCCGCCGCGCGCACGGCGCGCGCCAGGCCGAAGCGCCCGGCGACCATCAGCCGGTCTTCGCAGATCATCTGCACTACGCCATCGGTCAGGCCACTGTCCTGCCCACTATCCAGGCCACCATCCAAACCATCGTTCAAGCTTGCGGCATATTTCGTGTTCATTGCCAAGTCCCTTTCTTTGGTGGGTGATTTTCTCATGTCTTGCCGGAACATTTTCATTCTCCCGCCGTCTTGAATCGCTCCGCCGCCAGGCGTTCCCTGTCGGTGGGGCGCAGTTCGTCCAGGCGGCAGTCCTTCAGTTCGGCGACGGAAAAATCGACGCCGTGCCCGTCGGCGAGGCGCAGATCGACGCCCTGCAGGCGGGCGTGCCGCAGGCGGACGTGCGACCAGTCGGCCATTTCGGCCTTCACCTCGCGCAGCGACGCGCCGGAAAAATCCGCGCCGGCCAGCCCGGCTTTGCGCAAATCGACGCGGCTCAATTCCGCCGCGTGAAACACGGCGCCGGAAAGACTCGCGCCGGAAAGATCGCAGTCGCGGAAAATCGCGCCGGAAAAATCGCTGGCGCTGAATCCCGCCCGCGGCAGGCGGCAGTTTTCCAGCCGCAACTTGCGGCAGTCCGACTGGCGAACGATCCATTGCGGCAGGTCGCAGTGGCGCAACACGGCGTTTTCCAGCGAGCCGTCGCGGAAGAACACGAGTTCCCCCTGGACCCGCTCCAGCGAGAGGCCGGAAAAATCGCAGGCGACGCAAACCAGCATGTTCACGTCGCTGTCCGCCAAGCCCATCGACGGGCGAACGCCGCGCAGGGTGGCGCGGGCGAGCCGGATTCCGCTCCAGTCGACCGCCGTCATGCGCACTTCCTGGAGGCTCGCGCGCGAAAAATCGGCGGCGCGACAATCGACCCTTTCCAGTTCGGCGCGACGCCAGAAACTGCCCGCCGCGTCGGCGCGGGCCAGCGAAACGTCGCGGAAACGGGAATCCTCCAGCGTGGCGTCCTGGAGGCAGGCGTCGGAAAAATCGCAGCCGGAAAAAACGGCGCGCGAAAAATCGCCTTGCCGCAGGTTGGCGCGGGCGAAGCGGCAATCGGTGAAGGACATTTCCGCCAGCGACGCGGCGGTGAAATCCCGGCCGGAAAAATCCTGCCCCGAAACCGCCGCTCCCGGCCGCCATTCCTCGGGTTGTTGCGGTTTTTCGTACAAGCTCGGCGTATCCATGCGCGTCTCCGGTTCCAGTCTCAGGTCTTGCGGGCGGCGACGAGGGTGTTTCCCGTCAGCGCTCCGGCAAGATTGGCGTTTTCCAGGGGGACGCGGTACAGGTCGGCGGCGTACAGGTTGGCCCCGGTGAAGCGCGCGCCCGCCGCCCCCGCTTCGCGCAGGGAAGCGCCCATCAGGTTCGCGCCGGTGAAATCCGCCCCCGCCAGACGGGCATGGGAAAAATCCGCGCCGCTCGCCCGCGCCGCCCGCCAGTCGCAGGCGGTGAAATCGCAGGCGGCAAAACGCCCGCCCTCGGCGAGGCTGCCGGCAAAAGACGTTTCTCCCGCCCGCACTTCGCGCCAGTCCGCGTCTTTCAAGGCCGCGCCGGAAAAATCGGCGCGAGAGAGATCGCTGCCGCCGAGGATCGTCGCTCCCGACAGATCGGCGCCGGAAAAATTGCCGCCGGCCAGCGAGACGCCATGCACCAGGGCGCGCCGCATGCCCGCGCCGCGAAAACTGGCGGCGGCGAAATCGCTCTGGTAGAGAGCGGCGTCGGCGAAATTCGCCTGCGCCATATCGGCCTTCGCCGCCTTGGCCTTACGAAACCCGGCCTGGGAAAAATTCGCCCCGGCGAACTGTCCGCCGGAAAGATTCGCGCCGTCGAATTCCGCCGCCCGCGCGTTCAGGCCGGAGGCCTTCGCCGCCCGCAGATCGGCGGCGATGAAACGCGCGTTCTGTGCCGAAGCGCCCTTGAGCGACGCTTCGGACAGGCGCGTTTCGGCAAAGGAGACCTCGTTCAGCGTCGCGCCGTCGAAAACGGCGCCGGCGCAATCGGCGCGGTCGAAATCCGCGCCGCGCAGCGACGCGCCGGAAAAATTCGCTCCGGCGAGCTTGGCGTCGGTAAAAATGGCGCCGTCGAGCCGCTGGCCGGAAAAGTCCCGTCCGGCCAGATCCTGGCGCGAAAAATCGAGTCCGGCCGGGGCGCCGGCCACGGGCGGCGGGACCGCCGCCACCGCTTTTACCGCTCCGGGAGCCTCGTTCGCCGCCACCGCTCCGGCCACCTCGCCCGCCACCGCCGCTCCGGCAGTCCCGTCCGCCGCCTTCGTCAACACGGACATTTTGTCCGCCGCCGACGACGCCGCGCTGGCGGCGGAAAGCGCGTTGCCGGCCTGCTTCGCGCCGTCGCCCGTCCGCCCCGGCGCGGCGGCCTGGATCTGGACCGCGGCCGCGGCGTTGGCCACCGGCGACGGCGGCGGCTCCAGGCTGATTCCCGCCTCGGCGGCGGCTTTCTCCACCTTGTCGACCACCGAGGTCATCGAGCCGGGACGAAAATCCATCTTCTGTTCCAGCCCGGCCATATAGGTCTTCATCTCCGCGAGCGACTGGAACGAAGGCTCCTGTTCGAGTTCGCGCGTGAGCAGGGCCGCCTTGTCCGGGCTGAGGCCCGCCTTGACCAGCACCTCTTCCAATTTCGGCTCCGGCCCGGTCATCCGCGCCAGCACTTGCTCGCCTCCCGGCCCCTGTACCTGGAGGACGGTGCGCTGCATCTGCCGCACCTCGTCGGAAAGGGGCAGGGAGCGTTCAAAATCGGCCTGGTATTTCGCCACCGCCGCGTTCCAGCTTGCGGCGTCGGAGTAATTGGCGGGGTCGGGCGGCTCCATCGCCATCACCGCGTCGACCCCCGCGATCGTCTGCTCGGGAACCCCCGCCCGCCGCAGCACGTCGTGCAATTCCGGGGCGGGCGTCGCCTCTATCTGCTGCTGGAGCTTCTCCATCGCCGCCGTCTGGCGGACGATTTCCGCGCGCGTCGCCGCGATCTGCTCCGGCGAGAGCGGCGGCAGGCCCGCCTCGGCCAGGCC
>JAISQQ010000455.1 GCA_031274075.1 Accumulibacter sp. | reverse complement strand
GGGGAAGGTAGGGCGGTTTCTCCGAAACCGCCGCCCCCCGGCGCGCTCGGAGATCGCGCCCTACCCTGGATGATCCATCTGCTTCTCAAACGTCTTTCTGATTTCTAAAACAGCTTCTAAGGACTCGAAGCAGACATTTCCAGCTTGCCCAGACCGGACATCACTGGCTTGCCGCTACCGTCCGGCATACGCGGCCTGGGTAAGCCGAAGGCGCGACCCGACCCGCGTCCAGCGTGGAAAAGCCAGGTTGACATCGTGGAATCAACTGATGTAACGTTGCAATGTAACGTTACATCGCGTTGCGCCGTGTTGCCTGAAAGCCAGGGAGACCATGAAGAAACGAGCAAGCGGGATGAAGCGTGACGCGAACGGATCATGGCAAGCTGGACGTATCGCCCTGAGGGAGGGATCGAGCGCCGCGCGACGATGCTTTTTTTCCACGCAGCCATTGATCCAGCGTTTCCCGGAACCCGGAAACAAGTTCCCGACTGAACATCATTACGAGGTTTTCCATTTATCCACGTCCGCAGTGTCAACAGTGTCAAAACAGTGTCAATCAACGTCTTATAAGGGAGGTTTTCATGAAATACGCTCGTATGTTTACCGCGGTTCTTCTCGCCTTTTCCCTGGCTTTTTCCGCCGCCGCGCAGGCCCAGGAGAAAAAACTGGTGCGCATCCACACGGCCGGACCGGCGGATCCCAACGTCGACCAGACCGCGCTGGCCATGAAATTCGCGGATTACGTCAATGCCAATTCCAAGACTGTCGAGGTCA
Organism: Accumulibacter sp.; assembly: GCA_031274075.1. Taxonomy (GTDB): domain Bacteria; phylum Pseudomonadota; class Gammaproteobacteria; order Burkholderiales; family Rhodocyclaceae; genus Propionivibrio. Next base: position 6,419 of record JAISQQ010000455.1, on the reverse strand, counting down.
AGGTCTTCCCCAACAGCCAGCTTGGGCAGTCGCGCGAAGTGATCGAGGCGATGCGGCTGGGTTCGGGCGCTTCCGCCACGACGGGCGGCCCCGGCGAATACATTTCCTTCGTCAAGCGGCTGGGTGTCCTTGGCCTGCCGTTCGTATGGAAGGACTACGACCACGCGGTCAAGGTATTGAATGGCGAGGTTGGCGACGAATTGAACGGCGACATGGAAAAAGCCGGGTTCAAGGTGCTCGCCTGGTCGGTGAGCTGGGGTTTCCGGAGTGTCGTCACCGCCAAGAAGGAAGTCGCCAAGGTCGAGGATTTGAAGGGCCTGAAAATCCGCACGATTCCGAACAAGGTTTTCCTCGCGGTGATCAACACCCTGGGCGCCAACGCGACGCCGATGAACTTCGGCGAGGTCTATACCGCCCTGCAATCGGGCGTTCTGGACGGCTATGAGCATACGCCGGCGACGACCGCGTCGTACAAATTCTACGAAGTCGCCTGCTGCACGGCCCTGACGCGCCACCTCATGGATCCGACGATGCTCGCGTTCTCCCTGCCGGAATGGAAAAAATTCAACGCGGAGGAACAGGAGATCATGCTGAAGGGAGCCAAGGCCGCGGCGGTTTACCTCCTTGAGCTGGCGCCGCAAAAAGAAAACGAGTTCATGGAACTGCTGAAGAAAAACGGCATGAAGTTCCATGAACTCGACCTCAGCTCGCTGCGGGGCGCCGTCGCCAAGGCGCAGGACGACCTGGCCAGGGAAACCGACACCGAATCGCTGCTGGCGAAGATCCGGGCGGCGCAATAAAAACGGAAACCCTGGCGGCGGCCCCATCCGCCGCCGGGAGGAGAGACGCGGCGGGCTTCCCGCCCGCCGCAAAATCCAGGCTCGAAACCCCGCCGTGAGATAGAGATAGAGATAAGGCGAGGGCGGCGCTTCCCATCCCTGCGGGTTTTCAAATGGACAAACCGAATCCTTTTTTCTCCGCCGTCGATCGCGGCGTCGAATACCTGGCCGGCGCGATCCTTGCGGTCATTCTCTTCATCGGGCTGCTGCAGGTGTTCAACCGCTACGTGCTGAATATCTCGCTTTCCTGGAGCGAGGAATTGCAGATTTTCGGCCATGTCTGGATCGCCTTCCTGGGCATCCCCATCGCCTATCGCAGGAACTCGCATCTGTACATCGAAACGATCTGCGACAAGTTTCCGCCGCGCCTGCATTCGGCCTTCAATCTCATGGTCGAGCTGATGTGGGGCGCTTTCGCGCTGGCGCTGGTCATCCTGGGCTGGCAGGTGGCGCAAGTGGCGCACATGCAGGAGACGCCGGGCCTCGAAATCCCGATGAGCTATCCCTACTATGGGCTGGTGATCGGCGGCGTGTATACGCTGTTCGTCACCCTTCGCCGCGTCTTCGGCGGCGTCTGGAGGGTCGAATCATGATCTGGCTATTGTTCGCGGTCATGCTCGGCACGATGCTGATCGGCATTCCGATCCTGCTGGCGATCGCGCTGGTCGGCTACATCGGCATCGCGGCGACGCCGGGCATCGTCCTGCCGATGTTCGCCCAGAAGATGTTTGCCTACCTCGATTCGTTTTCGCTGCTGGCGATGCCTTATTTCATCCTGGCGGGAGCGCTCTTCTCCGCCAGCGGCATGAGCAAGAAGCTGGTCGATTTCGCGAACCACCTGGTCGGCCACCTGCGCGCCGGGCTGGCGCACGCTTCCGTCGTGGCCAGCATGGTCTTCGCGGGCGTCTCTGGATCGAGCACCGCCGACGCCGCGGCGATTGCCTCGATCATCATCCCGACGATGAAGGAAGAAGGCTACAAGGCGGGCTTCTGCGCCGCGCTGATCGCCACCGCCGGAACGATCGGCGCGATCATTCCGCCGAGCATGACCATGGTCGTCTACGGCTCCATCGCGCAAATCTCCATCGGCGGCCTGTTCCTCGCCGGGATCATTCCCGGAATCCTGGTCGGCCTCTCGCTGATGCTGACCACCAAGATTTATTCCACGCTTCCGGCTTATCCCGAACTGCGGGTGACGCACGGGAAATTCAGCCTTTCCGCCCTGCTGAGGTCGATCGGCGACGTCTGGCCGGCGCTGATGGGGCCGGTGATCATCGTCGGCGGCATCCTGAGCGGGATATTCACCGCCACCGAAGCCGGCGCGGTCGCCTGTCTCTACGCGCTCGTCCTCGGCTTCTGCAACGGCAAGGTCAAGCTCCGCGACCTGCCGAGGATTCTCGTCGAGTCCGTCGTCATGACCACCATGGTGTCGGGGGTCATCGCCGTCGCGGGCGCGTCGGGCTGGCTGCTGAACTTCCTGGAATTCAACGAAGGGGTGCTGCAATTCTCCAGGTCGCTTTCGGAGAACCCGACGATCATCCTGCTGGTCTTCGCCATCGTCATGATCGTCCTGGGGACTTTCGTCGACTCCCTGGCCGTGCTGCTGGTGTTCGCCCCCGCGGCCATCGAGGTCTGCCGGTTCTACGGCATCGACCCGTTCCAGATGGGCATCGTCATGGTGATGTGCAACCAGATCGGCTCCGTCTCGCCGCCGACCGCGCCGCTGCTGTTCATCACCTCGAGCATCGCCAAGGCGTCCTACATGGAAATGAACCGCTACGTGTGGTGGTTCATGCTGGCGGAAATCGTGGTGCTGCTGGCGGTCATCTTCGTGCCGGAACTGGCGTCGGCAATTCCTCACTATTATTCGTTCGGATGAAAGACTGGCATGAAATACAGGAAACCGGGCGCGTCCGGCGTCGAGCTGAGTGTCATCGGCCTGGGCTGCCGGTCATTCGGAGGAGGAGAATATTGGGGCGGATAAAATATGAATCGCGAGGATATCGTCGTGGGCACGAAAATAACGCCTGCCAACGCTTATCCGGGACTCGTCGAAAAACATCGATCGTGACGAAATGAGTAGATTACAAGACGTTGCCAAGCGCGCCGGAGTATCCGTCAGTACGGTATCCAATGTAATGAACGGCCGCACTGAAAACATGAAACCCGAGAATCTGCGGCGTGTCCGGGAAGCCATAGAAGCTCTTGGATATCGTCCGAATCGTGCCGCCCGTTTTCTCAAAACCGGACAAACACCGTTGATCGGACTGCTCGTCCCGTCGATCTCGAATCCTATTTTCGCCTCTCTCGCGCGCGAGGTCGAAGATATTGCGCAGGAAGAACACGGATATCGCGTCCTGGTTGGAAATACTTATCTCGACTCGCGGAAAGAAAAGAGTTTCCTGGACGATCTCATCTCCCACGGTATTCGCGGCGTGATCATCGTTTCTCCATTGCTGGAACTGAAACATTTCAAGGAGGCGATCAAACGCGGCCTGATCGGCGTAAGTTACGATCGAAGGCACATTCCCGGTACGGAACTCGAAGTCGACTACGTATCGATAGACAATTTCGAGGCCGCGCACAGCGCGGCCAATCATTTGATAGAAAATGGGCATCGGAGACTGGCCTATATTACCCCTTCAAGTAAAACCATCAGCCGAATGGACAAAATCGATGGTTTCCTGGCCGCGGTCAAGAAGGCGCGTCTTTCCGAAACTTGCGAAGTAATCGAAGTCGAGGCATTGAAGGGATACGGCGACGCGGAAATGGCGGAACTCGGCAGGACGCTATCGAAACGGATCATGGCGCAACAGACGAGACCCACCGGGATCGTGGCCATGAACGACATGATGGCCACGGGCCTCATCCTGGGCCTGCAAAGCGGCGGGGTGCGCGTGCCGGAAGACGTTTCCGTGGTTGGCATCGATGACATGTTTCTGTCCGCCATCATCGGAGCCGGAATTACTTCGGTAAGGATTCCGCTGAAGGAAATGGCGAAAACCATGGTGAACCGGATCATCTATCGACTCGGCAATCCCCATGTCCGGACCGAAGAATTCATATTCCCATCGCCGCTCGTTCTTCGTGGTTCGGTAGCCGCGCTCAAGCAGGGTTTAGGCCCGGATGGGATGAACCCTTGAATGTTTTCTTCGACATGAAGGCGTAGAAGTCTTGATTCCGCAGGCTTGGCAAACACTGGAAAACGAGGCGCCTCTCGCGTTCTTGGACAAGGAACAGAATTTTGATTTCTCAATGTAATGGACGGAAAAAATAATGGACGACAAAATTCAATCATGCTTTTATTGCGAAAAAGGTAAAAAACTCGACAGTTTGATGCTCAAGATCATCGATCTGCCTTATTCAGTCGTTTATCTCAACAGGAATCAACAACATCGCGGACGGTGTATCGTGGCTTACAGGCGGCACAAATCCGAGTATTTTCAGCTCGACGCCGAAGAAAATGCGGGTTTCTTTGCGGACGTCAGCCAGACCGCCCAGGCCTTGTATAATCTTTTCCATCCGGGAAAAATAAATTACGCGACCTTTGGCGATTTGGTGCCTCACGTGCATGTTCATGTCGTGCCCAAATATGAAGGGGAAGTGCAATGGGGAATACCTTTCCAGAATGAACCTGAAAAGTTCTTGAGTGATTCTGAATACCATGGATTGATCCGTCAGATCAAGACGGAATTGTTAAAATAATGGCAGGCCCGGTTTTCGTCGTTATTGCGGAAAAATATGAAAATTGCCCGACTGGAATTGTTCAAGGTGCCGCCCCGGTGGCTGTTCCTGAAAATCACTACCGATGACGGATTCGTCGGCTGGGGCGAGCCTGTCGTGGAAGGCCGCGCCGATACGGTGGAAACCGCGGTAAAGGAATTATCTCCCTGCCTGATAGGCAAGGATGCTTTCCAGATAGAAGACATATGGCAGGTCTTGTACCGTGGCGGTTTTTATCGTGGCGGCCCTGTCTTGAGCAGCGCCATCTCCGGAATCGACGAAGCCTTGTGGGATATCAAGGGAAAAGCGACCGGATTGTCCATCCACAACCTGTTGGGCGGCGCCGTTCGCGACAAGATGATGGTTTATCAATGGGTGGGCGGCGACCGTCCTTCCGATGTGGCGGCGGCGGCCAGGGAAAAACAATTGGCCGGACTGAAAGCGGTGAAAATAAACGGTACGGAAGAAATGGAATGGATCGACTCCTTTGGTAAATTGGACGAAGTCATCGAACGGGTCGCCGGTATCCGCGACGCCTGCGGAAAGGATTTCGGCATCGGCATCGATTTCCACGGGCGCGTGCACAAAACCATGGCCAAAGTGCTGATGAAGGAACTCGAAGCCTATCGGCCGATGTTTATCGAAGAACCGGTATTGGCGGAAAACGGTGAATACTTCAAAATGCTTTCCGAATTGGTTTCCACGCCGATTGCCACCGGCGAACGCCATTACACCCGTTGGGATTTCAAACGTCTGTTCGAGCAGGGCGCGGTCGATATAATCCAGCCCGATCCGAGCCATGCCGGAGGAATCTCCGAATGCAAGAAAATCGCCACCATGGCCGAAGCCTACGATATCGCCATCGCGCCCCACTGCCCCTTGGGGCCGATTGCCTTTGCGGCTTGCCTGCAACTCGATTTCAACTCCGTCAACGCGGCCATCCAGGAAACGAGCGCGGGAATCCACTACAACGTCGGAGCCGACCTGCTGGATTACATCGCCAATCCTGGAGTATTCGACTTCAAGGACGGATACATCGACGTTTTCAACGGCCCTGGCCTGGGAATCGAGGTGAACGAAGAGAAAGTCCGCGAAATGGCGAAAATCGGCCACGACTGGAAAAACCCCGTTTGGCGCACCGCCTCCGGCGTCGTCGCCGAATGGTGACGCGTCGCGCGCTGGCGATCATCGACGGTTGGCGCCCGCGCGCCGGCGCATTTCCCCAGGAGCGCTGGCATAGTATTTCTTGAAGCGGTTGCTGAAGTAGTGGACGCTCTTGAAACCGCATTCGGCGGCGACCTGCTTGATCGGCAGGGCGGAGCTTTGCAGCATGACCAGCGCCGAGCGCAGGCGGCAGACGTTGATGTAGCCGGCCAGGGTCTCGCCCGTGGCCCGGTGGAAGTTCCGGCTCAGGTGCTCGGGGCTGATCCCCAGCTGGGCGGCGATCGCCGAGACGCGCAGCGTTCCGGGGTAGCCCGCGCGCACGATGCGCTTGACGCGGCTCGCCAGGGAGTTTTCCTCGCCGCCGCCCCCGTCGCGCTCCCTGATCTCGTGCACCAGCAGGATCAGCCGGTTGAGATTTTCCGGCGAGATCGGCAGGTCCATGGTGTACTCGCCGACGATCTTCTTGAGCGTGCCCAGCACCTCGGCCTGTTTTTCCTCGGCCACGTCTACCACGAAGGGCAAATCCGGCGGGCTTTTGATCCGCGGATCCTCGATGAACTGGAACTTGATGCTGTAGTTGTCCATGTCCTGCGACTGCGCGTAGGAAATCTCGTGGGGAACCAGGGGCGGAATGAAGCAGAAGCTGCCCCGGCCAAATTCCATCCAGCGCCGGTCGATGCGAATCCCCCCGGA
>JAISQQ010000434.1 GCA_031274075.1 Accumulibacter sp. | reverse complement strand
CAGTTCGTCGTTCAAAAGAGACCGTCGATGATTATTATCCCCGTGAGCCGTCAGCCCGATTGGCGAAGACCTCCGCTCGTCACTTTGCTGCTGATCCTCATCAACGTCCTGGTTTTTTTCGGTCTGCAGAGCCGCGATGACGACAACATGCGCAAGGCTTACGCCTATTATGCGAAATCGATCCTGATCGAGACCGAGCTGCCCCGCTATGTCAAGCATCTCGAAGACGCCGGCGAGACCGAAAAGGCGGAGGGAGCGAGCGACGCGCTGTCCAGGAAAGGCTGGTTCCTGGTCCTGGGGATGATGGAAGGCGACGCGGCCTTCATGGAGCGCCTGCGCGACGGAAAAATCGTCCGGAAAAACGAGGCCAACTATACCGAATGGCGCCGCCAGCGGGACGAATTCGATCGCCTGCGCCGAAACACGATAATCGAGCGCTTCGCGTTCAAGTCGGCGCAGCCGACGTTCGCCGGGGTGATCGGGCATATGTTCCTGCACGGCAGTTTCGATCACCTGCTCGGCAATATGGCGTTCCTGTTCCTCGTCGGGTATATGGTCGAAGAGGCGCTCGGCAAGTGGCGTTATCTGCTTTTTTATCTCTTGTCGGGAATCGGCTCCTGCGCTCTCTACGCGCTGGTCGGTACGCCGACGATGATTCCAGGCATTGGCGCGTCCGGAGCGATTTCCGGCGTCATGGCGATGTACGTCACCTTGTACGGAATGCGCAGGATTCGCTTCTTCTACTGGATACTGATCTACTTCGATTTCTTCCGCGCGCCGGCGATCATCATTCTGCCGTTCTGGATAGCCAAGGAATTGTTCCAGTATTTATCGGATCACGGCAGCATGGTCAACTACCTGGCGCACCTCGGCGGCTTCATTACCGGCGCCGCGTTGATCGGCTTGGCCCGCCTGGCCGGCAAGAAACAGGTCGCCGTTCCGGAGCAGGAAATTCCCGTCGACCCGCGCGCCGCGCCGCTCGCCAGGATCGACAAACTGCTGAACGCCTTGCGCCTCGACGAAGCGCGCCGTGAATTGCGTCGCCTGGCCGATCTTTATCCGCGCGATCCGGCAATCGTAAACCGTTACTATCAAATCGCGCGTCATGTGCCGGCAAACGATGATTATCATCATGCCGCGGCGCTCGTTTTCGCCCTGCCCGACAATCACCCGGCAAACAACGAATTGATCTACGAAACCTTCGTCGAATACCTGAAACTGGCCAAACCGATGGTCCGCTTCAGCGTCCGGCAATTGATCGTGCTGATCCGCCGTCTCGCGCGCATGGGCCATGCCGTCGACGCGGAACGTTTGACGCGGGTTCTCGCGCGCCGTTCCCCTCAACAAAAAGAACTTCCGGGTTTATTGCTGCTCGTCGCCGAAGCCTTCCGCCACGGCGGCGACTCATCGATGCACGGCGCGATGCTGGACCGCCTGCGCCAGGATTTCCCCGACAGCAAGGAAGCGCGCGTGGCGTTTGCCAGTGTGTAAGAAGCTGTTTTAGAAATCAGAAAGACGTTTGAGAAGCAGAGGGATCATCCAGGGTAGGGCGCGATCTCCGAGCGCGCCGAATGGCGGCATCCAAGGTAGGGCGCGCTCTCCGAGCGCGCCGGGTGGCGGCGGTTTTGGAGAAACCGCCCTACCTTCCCCCAGTGCTCGAATTGAGGTTTTTGGGATCTAAGCATTTCTCGTACCAATGTTTTTAAAACAGCTTCTAAGTAATTGCGGCCGCTTTACCGGCAAAGCCAGACTCAGGATGCCTTCGCCAGCTTCTCGAGGGCGCTCAGCAATTGCCCGGCTTTGCCGCTGACCGGATGCGACGGATAACGTTCGAGCAGCGTCGCCAGGATCTGGCGCGCCGCGGCGTCCTGGCGCAAGTTTTCACAGAGCGTCTGCGCGGCGAAAAAATAGACCTCCGGAATTTCATCGCTTCTCGGGAAACGTTTGTCGAATCCTTTGATCAAGGACAAGGCCAACGCAAAGTCACGGTTTTTCCGCGCCGCTTCGGCCAGGCGCAACAACTGCGCCGGTTTTTCGGGTTCAAAATCGGGAACGCGGTCGCGCATCGCGCGGTACAGTCCGGTCGCTTCCACGGCCAGCCCTTTGTTCAACAGCAGCGCCAGATAGCGGCGAGCGTGCGACAGTAAACGTTCCTTATGCTCGGACAACAGTAATAATTTGTGGTAGCGATCGTGCGCCGCCACGTTTTCCGGATCGACGCGCTGCTCTTCATAAGCTTGGTCCAGGGCCTTGTCGATCTGTCCGGAAGAAATCAATTCGGCATACGAATCCGTTTCGTCGTCATCGATGGCCGCGTTGTTTCCCGCCTTGACGCCGCCGTGGGTCCTATGGGTTTTCTGTACCCGCACGCCGAGCTGATGATGATATTGATAGATGACGTAACCCATCATGTTGAACATGATCAGCATGAAGTACATGGCGACAAAAGTGAGTGCCGGAAGCGACAGCCATGGAGAGACGCGCGGCATCAGGAAACCCTGCAACACGCCCTGGCTTGCGGACAACAGGAAAAGAAACGCCAACAGGCCGAGGTACGGCAGCCCGATCGAAGTCATCATCCGCATCACGGCAAACGGATTGAGCGCCGCCCAGAAACTTCGCGTGATCGCCAGGATCATGGTCGCGGCCGGCATGGACAGCGTGCTGTAAATCAGCGCCGCGCCGAAAAACAGTCCTCCGGCGCTTTGAGCCAGTCCGATGACGGCGCCCATCACGATGAAGATGCCGAACTGCTTGTACGGCAGACTGGTGCGATCGGCATTGTCGTGCAACTGATGCTGATCGGGCGTCAGCAAACCCATCGCCGTCTGATCCAGTATCTTGTAGGCGTAACGGACGAAAGCCAGCATGATGCCGAAAAATACGACCAGGAAATCAAACGGGAAAGGCACTGGAACAATATGGACGAGCAATGTCGCACACGACAAGAAGAGCATATACAACAAGGGTTCCAGATGTAAGGGATACAAAAAGAAGCGTGGCAGGCGCTGCCAGAACGGCAGGATATCCGGAACCTTCGAGTGCTGTGCGGGAAACGACATTCGATTCTTTCTGCTGACTGAATTCGTCCAGTGTTTCTGGATCGTCGATAATACACCAACTGCCAGGGAAGACCGCCACCGGCCCAGGGCGCTGCCTTTCTCGCGCGGGCCGCCCCGGTGTAGTCCACGGCGTCGTCCATCGTCGTCGCCATCAACCCGCGCCAAGCCCTGGCAGCCCTTCGTGCCGACGGCCGTCCCGAGGGGCATCATCCCCTTCCTGCGGGGCCATCGCACTATCTTTGTGAATCGGTCGGTGCGCGCGGAAATGGCGAGATTACCGGGCGCTTCGCGCCCGCAAGAATTACTGATACCTGACATCTGACATCTGATCCCTGGCAAGTAGGGCAGGAAAGCGAAGCGCCTCCCGCCAGTCGTTCTCTCTGGCGACGCAGCCGCCGCTTATCGAATTCGACGGCCCTTGAATCGTGTGGCGCGTTGCGCCGTGAAGGGGATCGGCGGGAGGCGCTGCGCTTTCCCGCCCTACGGTGTGCACCAACGGTTTGGCGTCAAGGCCCAGGCGAGCCAGACACCGGCGCCCCAGGGAAATCGCCACGATGCAAGCGACGCCACATAGTGAAATTGCCTTGCTCCCTCCCGACAGATGCGTTGACAGGCTGCGTCAAGCTTATATAATGCGCACTCGCTTTTGCGGGAATAGCTCAGTTGGTAGAGCGCAACCTTGCCAAGGTTGAGGTCGCGAGTTCGAGACTCGTTTCCCGCTCCAGTTTCCAGAAA
>JAISQQ010000433.1 GCA_031274075.1 Accumulibacter sp. | reverse complement strand
CCGGCGACAAGCGTTCGCCCGCGTCGTAGCAGCCGTCCATGGCCACGATCCGGTGAAGGAGCGCTTCTCCGCTCATGGCATTGGCCAGTTGGACGAAACGCGCCTGCGCCCCCCCCAGGGCGAAAGTCGAAAAGGCATGCAGGATCGTTCGCCGGCTCGCGGACATGGACATGGATTGCCGCTCCCCCGATTCAGGCCGGCAGCGGCCGGGGCATCTCCGGACGCTCCGTCCGGCGCAGAAAAGCGTCGAACATGATCATCAGCCACAGCGGGGTGGAATGGTCTTTCAGCCCCTTGAGATGCTCGTCCAGCAGCGTCTGCAATACGCCCATATCGAAGAAGCCGGTGTCGCGCATGCGTTCTCCCTGGACAACCTCTCTCGCGCGCGCCACCAGCGGCCCCCGCAGCCACCGCGCCAGCGGTACCGAAAAGCCCATCTTCGCCCGATACAGGGTTTCGTTCGGCAGGCGATCTTCATTGGCTTTCTTGAGCAGCCACTTGCCTTGCAGCCCGCGAATCTTCATCTGCGCCGGCAAGGTCGCCAGCCATTCGGCCAATTCGTGATCCAGCAAGGGTCCGCGCACTTCGAGCGCGTGCGCCATGCTGGCCCGGTCCACCTTGGTGTTGATGTCGCCCGCCAGCCAGGTCTTGTAGTCGAGATACTGGATCAGCGCCAGCGGATCGTCGGTCTGGGCCTGCCGCGCGTGCGCCTCGAAGACCTCGAACGCCGAGTAGCCCGCCAGTTCCCGGCGAAAGCTCGGGGAATAGAAGCGCTTCCTCGTTTCTTCACGGGTAAACGACACGCTGTGAAAATAAGCCCTGAGCGGATCGAGCGCCAGCGCCTGCAGGGTCGTCTTGGCGCGAAACATCCGCGGCGCCCAGTCGGCCTTGGGATACCACCGTCCCAGGAGACCAAACAAAGGCTGCCGCAAGGCGAGCGGAATCGCGTCGCGCCAGCGCTGTTCCATCAGATGCATCCGGTAGCGGCGGTATCCCGCGAAGCTTTCGTCGCCGCCGTCTCCGGAAAGCGCGACAGTGACGTGCTTGCGCGCCAATTGGCAGACGCGGTAGGTCGGCACGGCTGAACTGTCGCCAAAAGGCTCGTCGTACAGCCAGGCCAGCGTATCGATGAGATCGAAGCCTTCTCCCTTGACGATTTCGAGCCGATGGTCGGTTCGGTAGCGCGAGGCGACCTGCGCCGCGAATCCCGATTCGTTGAATCGCGGATCGTCGAAACCGATGGCGCAGGTACGCACCGATTCGTCGGCCACGCTGGCCATGCTGGCAACGACCGCGCTGGAATCCACCCCGCCCGAAAGGAAAGCGCCCAGGGGCACGTCCGCGATCATGCGCAGGCGGACGGATTCGTCGAGGCGATGCAAGAGCTCGGCGGCCGCGTCCCGTTCGCTCGGGCGGCCCGCCAGGGTAAAGCGGATATCCCAGTAGGCCCGGGGCGGCGGGAGCGCCGTCATTCCCCTCTTCAGGGTCAAGGTATGCGCCGATGGCAGCTTGAACACATTCTTGTAGATGCAGCGGGGATCGACGACGTAGCCCAGCGTGAAAAAATCCTCGACCGCCGGCAGATCGAGCACGCGGCGAAAACCGGGATGCGCGGTCACGGCCTTCAGTTCCGAGCCGAAGACGAGCGTGCCGTCGTCAAGCAGACTGTAGTGGAGCGGTTTGACGCCGAAGCGATCGCGCGCCATGAAAAAAACCTGCCGCCGGCGATCCCACAGGGCGAAGGCGAACATGCCTCGAAAGCGCTTGACGCACTCCTCTCCCCAGGATTCCCAGCCATGCACGATGACCTCGGTGTCGCTGCGCGTGCTGAAGCGATGCCCCAGCGCCTCCAGTTCGGATGCCAGTTGTTTGAAGTTGTAGATCTCGCCGTTGAAAACCACGGCCACCGATCCGTCCTCATTGAACAAGGGCTGCTGCCCGGTCGAAAGATCGATCACCGACAAGCGCCGGTGCGCCAGCGCCACGCCGGGCTCGAAGTGAAGTCCCGATTCGTCGGGGCCGCGATGCGCCTGGAGATCGTTGATCCGTTGCACCAGATCGCGCGAAAAGTCGCGCGTCCCGCGCGTATCGAAAAGACCGGCTATGCCACACATGACGGATTGCTCACTCGCTGGGTAGATTAACGTTGGGCGCGCATCGCTTCGAGCGCGTCCAGGATGCGCGCCGAGTTCGCTTCGGCGAAAGCCGTCAAGGCCGCCTCGCCTCCATTATCCTGGCTTTTGGGCGCATACAGGACGATAACGGCCGAATCGTCTCCGCGGCCGCCGAGCAGCGCCAGCGCCGTCAACAGCTTGGCGCGGACGTCGCTGGCGGTCAGACGCCCGTCGACCCAGAAAAACAGGCGCACGGCGAGCCGCCGCGATTCGCTGTTCATGCCGCCCGCCCGCAGTTCAGCCGAACGCATGCGCACCGGCTGGCCGGAAAAGCGCGTGTCGACGGCCCCTGAAGCCACTTGCGCCCAGACGCGATCATTGCTTCTGACCAGCATGTTCTCCGAGCTGATGAGCTTCCGTTCGTAGCCTTGCTGCCGGTAATAGGCGATATACAGCCCGACGGTCTGCCCGCGCGCCGAATAGACGCGGTTTTGCTCGGCCGACGGGTTGCCGTAGGCGGGTTTCCATTCCGGCTCCAGGATCCCGCCGGATCGCCATCCATCCTCCAGCCGGGTCATGTCGGGAAAGACCGGCGGCGGCGCCACCGCGCGCCGCAGCAGATACCACTCGCCCAAGGGCGCGGCGGCCAGGATCAGCGCCACGACGCCCGCGCTCTTCCAGTAGCGGCTCGCGGGCGGCGCCGCGCTTTCCAGGCTCTCCTGGAGGCCTTCGCTCCGCTCCCCGGAAAGACGCGCGTCGGACCAGCGTCCGCCGATGGCGAACATCAAGAGCATCACGACTCCGAAAAATACCCAGCCGTAGATGAGATGGTCGACTCCGGTCGCCAGGGCGTTGCCGGAAAGATGACCCAGCATGACGATGATATAGGCGCGCATCCAGTTGGCCAGAATCGGCACGACCAGGGAAACGGCAATGAAGGCCAGCCTGCGCTTCAGGGAACGATAGTTCAGATAGGCGAAAAGCATCCCGACGGCCAGCGAGGCGATGATGTAGCGGACGCCGCTGCACGCTTCCACGATCGACCAGCTCCCCGAGGGAATGACGAACTGCAAGCCTTCCTGGAATACGGGCACGCCGCTCACGCGCAGGCCGATGACCGTGAACATCGCCGTCCATTGCATCAGTTTCGGCATCGCGAACTCACCGAACGGAACCGAAAAATAGAGGAAAAACAAGGGAAAAGCGATACTCCGGGCGATGCGCCAGCCGAGCATGGAGGGTACGACCAGTATCAGCAGCGTGACCAGGGAAAACTGCGCCACCACGCCGACCGTCGCCAGTTGTCCCAGCAGCCAGGCGAAACACGCGCCCGCCAGAAGCGCCGTCGTCCGCGGGTCCGGGCGCGGCGTCATCGCCGCCAAGCGATGCCGGACCTTCCAGATCAGCCACGCGGATATCGGAGCGATGAGAAAACCGTGGGCAAACGTTTCCGAACGCGCCCATATCTCGACCATCGACGCCAGCGTCGGGCGAAACAGCGCGGCGAGCAGCAGCAGCGTGAGCAGCAAAGCCGGCAGGGCTGCCCTCCAGCCCGCGGCGCCAGGCCAGCGGGTACGCGCCGGAATTTGCGACGCCCCGGTCATGACATGGCGTCCAGATGACGATCGATGACCGAAAGATGGGCGTCCCAACTGTAGCGTTCGAGCACCCGGCGACGGGCGGCCTCGCCGATTGCGGCGCGCAACGACGGCGAATCGAGCAATCCGGCGATTTGCCGAAGGTGCTCATCAGCGCCGTCGGCGGGCAGGAAATCTCTCCCGGCGACGGCGTCTACCGCGCGGGCGCACTCCCTGGCGACGACGACCGGCCGCCCCATGGCCATCGCTTCCAGCACCTTGTTCTGGATGCCGCGCGCGACGCGCAGCGGCGCCACGACGACGCTGGCGTGGCGCAGGTAGGGGCGCACGTCGGGCACCGTGCCGGTCACCACCACCCGCTCCCCGGCCAGCGCCCGGACCGCGGCGGCCGGAGCGCGGCCGACGATGTAGAAGCGCGCGCCGGGCCGCGACGCTTCGAGCCGCGGGAATACCGCCTCGGCGAACCACTTGACCGCGTCGACATTCGGCCAGTAGTCCATGGCTCCCGTAAACACCAGGGGAATTTCGTCCGCCGCGTACGGCGACGCGAACTCGTGTTCCGGAGAAAAATAGTCCGCGTCGACGCCGTTGCACATCGCCGATACCTTGCCGCGGCATTCGGGCGCGGAACGCAGGAAAAGCTCCGTCTCGTTCTCCGTCGAGAAGAAAGAGTGCGCCGCCGAGGCGGCAATTTTCCGTTCAAAGGACAACAGCCGCTCGCCCTCGCGCCGGTAGATCCACGACCAGGGCCAGGCGTGCAGGGGCGCGTACTGCGTCCACTTGGCGGAGTCGACGTCGCAGAAATCGACCAGCGTCCTCTCAAGCGGAAAGGCGTCGAGATACTGCGCCATCGCCGACGAGAAGACGACGGCGGCGTCGATCCCGCGCTCCTCGACCGTCGTGTTCACCCACGCCCGCAAGCCGCCGTCGCGGTAATACGGCAGCGTCAGGGCTTCGCCGCTCAACACGCCGCGCAGGCTGCCCAATCTTGCCAGCTTGGGCGATAGACGCGCGATGTGCGTCTCCTCGCAGAACCCGCGCAGCGTTTCGACGTGAGCCTCGTCCAGCGGATCGTCGATGAAGCTTCCCAGGAAAATCCGGTGTCTTGCCGCCAGATGCCGGAGCAGGTGGAACGAGCGCAGCTTGTCGCCCTTGTCGGGCGGATACGGCAGGCGGTGCGCGAGATACAAGAGCTTCATGGCCTATCCGAGGCTGCGCACGATGAACGGCCCCAGCCAGTTGGCGACGCCGACCGGCAAGCGCCGCCAGGCTTCGATGAACAGCCGGAATTTGACGTTCGACGGGTTGTTCTGCGGGATGGCGTCGCGCCGGTAGAGGCGGTATTCGTAGTACAGCGGCCGCGGCTCGAAGCCCCAGTTCTTCTTGAACGCGTACGAACCCGTTCCCCGCTTGCTGCGCCCGTAGTCGAACACCTTGACGCCCCGCTCGCAGGAGCGGCGCATCAGTTCCCAATACTTGAAGTCGTTGCCGGCCAGCTCGCGCGCGGCCACGTCGTCGCCGGCGTAGTACGGCAGGATCTCGTCGCGGAAACGAAAACCGAGCACGCTGCTGATCGCCTTGCCGCGCGCGTCGCTCACGGTCAGTACCTGGCAATCCTGGCCGAACACTTCGAGCAGTTTGCGGAAATACCGCTTTGGCATGGCGGGCGTTCCGTGCCGCAGAACATTGTCGGCGTAGAGCGGAAAAAAGCGCTCGACGTCGCCGTCGATTTCGCTGCGCAGCCCGTTCTTGATGCCCTTGCGCACCATCGCCCGCTGCTTGCGGGGGATCGCCCGCAGATTGGCTTCGACATCCGCGTCGAGGGTCTTGCGAAAGCAGACGTAGAGATCCTGCGTCGGCCAGTCGGCATGGCGCTGGTTGAAGTTGCGCAGTTCGAGGTGATCGACGCGAAGCTCGCGGGCAATCGCCTGCGCTTCGTTTTCCAGCGCCTCCGCGGCGGCCTCGCCGTTGGCCGCGACGCCGCCGTAAACGGCGAACGGCAGCGAGACGAGGGCGTTGCCGAACAGCAGGCTCTTGACCTGCGCCAGCGGCAGCACGCCTTCGATCGCGCCCTCGCGTTCGGCGTAAAGAAAGTGCGTCGGATGCCGGAATACGCCGGAGACGATGTCCCGCCAGCCGGCGCGATGGAAAAACGTCGCTTCCGGGCAGCTCTGGATGAACTCGTCCCAGCGCCGCGCCGCTTGCGGGTCAGCGCTTCCAAGCCGTTTGACGGCCAGCGGCGGCGCGGCCCTCGCCGCGTTTTCTTCGCCGGGGAAGCTCATCGGGCGGCTCCACCCGAAGGGGAAAGAAAGATCGCGTCCATCCGCCCCCAGTGAAAATCGTCCAGCAAGCGCCGGATGCGCCCTTCGGTGCGCCGCAGGTTGAGGTAATGCCGGAATCGCGTTTTCAGGTCGATCCCAGGGATCCGCGGTTGTTCATGATCGATTTCCCAGGGATGGAAATAAAAGATCGCCGGCTGTCCGTCGCGGCGGTTGACCCGCTCCAGCAAGCCGCGCGACACGGCATAGGGCAGCAGCCGAAAATAGCCGCCGCCGCCGGCCGGCCAGTTGCGCGCGAAGAAACGCGCGGTCGCCGGCGGAATCTCCAGCAAGCCGCCGCGCACCCGGTGCGCGAAGCGCGGCGCGTCCGGCATGCCGTAGTGATCGTGGCGCACCGGATAGACGCTCGAACTATAGAGATACCCTGCCCGCTCCAGGCAATCGAAGGCCCACGGGGTTTTCTCCCCGATCGAGAAACTCGGCGCGCGGTAGCCCTTCACCTGCCGGCCCGAGAGGTCTTCGAGCAATTTTTTCGAGGCTTCGACGTCCGCGAAGAAGGCGTTTTCGTCCAGCTCGCTGGCGCGCTGGTGGCCGTAGCCGTGGCTCGCCACTTCGTGGCCGCCGTCGACGATCCGGCGGACGAGCCGCGGATAGCGTTCGGCGATCCATCCCAGCGTGAAGAAGGTCGCCTGGGTGCGGCGTTCATCGAGCATGGCCAGGATGCGCTCGAGGTTGCGCTCGACGCGGCAGGCGCGGCGGTCCCATTCGTCGCGGGCGATGTAGGGGGCGAACGCGGAAACCTGGAAATAGTCCTCGACGTCTATCGTCAGCGCATTAACGATCGCGGTGCGGGGCAAGGCCAGACTCCTGTTTCATGTTCCACGCCCCCCGCGGGCGGCCAGCCAGGCCGCCAGATGAGCGGCGATCCGCTCGGCGGCGTGGCCGTCCCACAACTCCGGAAGGCGCCCGCGCTTGCCGCCGCCGGCGACGACTTCGGCGACGCCGGCGAGGATCGCCTCGCGGTCGCGCCCGACCACGGTGTTGGTGCCCTGCTCGACGGTGATCGGACGCTCCGTGTTCTCGCGCATCGTCAGGCAGGGAATTCCCAGCGCCGTGGTTTCCTCCTGCATGCCGCCGGAATCGGTGAGCACCAGCCGCGCGCCGGCCATCAGCCCAAGCATTTCGAGATACCCTTGCGGCGGCAGCAGCGCGATCCGTTTTCCGGCGACGAGCGCGTCCAGGCCGAAGCGCTCGATGTTGCCGCGCGTTCTCGGATGCAGGGCGAAGACCAGCGGCAATCGCGCCGACGCCTCGCGCAAGGTTTCGAGCAAGGGCCGCAGCGTCTCCTCGCGGTCGACGTTGGACGGACGATGCAGCGTCGCCACGGCGTATCCGGCCGGAGAAAGCGCGATCGAGGCGTCGAACCCCGCCGCTTCGAGGATCTCCGCAGGGCGGCGCGCGTACTGGCGGTTGGCGATCAGCGAATCGATCATGACGTTGCCGGCGAACTCGACGCGCGCGGGAGAAATGCCCTCGCGCCGCAGGTTGTCGAGCGCGCCGCGCTCGCTCGTATAGAGCAGGTCCGCCACCTGGTCGGTCAGCACCCGGTTGATTTCCTCCGGCATGCCTCGGTCGAAGCTGCGCAGACCGGCTTCCACGTGGGCGACGGGAACGCCTTTCTTGACGCCGACCAGGGTGCAGGCCAGGGTCGAATTGACGTCGCCGACGACCAGGATGCACGACGCCCCGGACTCGTCGACTTGCGGCTCGAATCGCTTCATGATCTCGGCGGTCTGCACGGCGTGCGTTCCGGAACCGACGCCGAGATTGACGTCCGGGCGAGGCAGGCGCAGATCCTCGAACAGCCGGTCGTTCATCTCCCGGTCATAGTGCTGGCCGGTATGTATCAGCCGCGTGGGAATGGCCAGCTCGTGTCCGGCAAAGGCGCGCAGGATCGGCGCCATTTTCATGAAGTTCGGGCGCGCGCCGACGACGCACAGGACGGGCCCCAGGTTTTCGGGCCAGTTTTTGGAACAGGATGCGCCGGTCAAGTCTGGCGCTCCGCCGGATCGGCTTTTTGGATACGGATGGAATTGACCATCTGCTGCAGCAGGAGCAGCGTCGCCGCGATGCTGCGCTCGATGCGGATCATGCTGCGTTCCATGCGCAGCATGCGCTGCTCGCTCATCCCCTGTTTCACCTCGCCGACGGTCCGCAGCGCCTGTTCGGCCGCGTGCGCGTCGAGTTCGATCCGGGTCAGATTCAGATCCATGAGCCGGGTCTCGGTCAAGCGGCCGTCGCGCGGCCGGATTTGCGGCACGCCCGGAGGATCCTGGGGCGCCACTCCCGGAGCCAGCGTCTCTTCGTTGAGTTCCTTGGCCACCTCCTCGACGTCGGCGACCTTGAACTTGGACTTTCCGCCCAGGTAACCGGCCAGAAGAATCCTGTCGCAAAGCGAATTGATGCGCCGCGGAACACCGTTGCTGGCCTTGTACAGCGCCACGTAGGCCTCGTCGTTGAACAGCGGACGACCTTCGTAGCCGGCGCATTTGAGCCGATGCTCGACGTAGGCGCGGGTCTCGTCCTGATCCATCGGGCCGATATGGCACGCCGCGATGACGCGCTGCCGCAGTTGCTGCATGTGCGGACTCTGCATGATGCTGCGAAATTCCGGCTGGCCGATCAGGAAGCTCTGCAGCAGGCCCTGCGTCTCGAACTGGAAGTTGGACAGCATCCTCAGTTCTTCCACCGCGTGCGGCGTCAGGTTCTGCGCTTCATCGACGATCAGCAGGCAGCGCTTGCCCTGGCGCGCCACATCGACGAGGAAGGCTTCCAGCGCGAGGAGCACGTCGGACTTGTTGGAACTCTTGGTGCGCACGCCGAACGCGGCCGCGACCATGCGCAGCGTATCCTCGGCGTCGAGCTGGGTGCTGACCAGTTGCGCCGCGACCACTTTCGTCGTATCGAGCTTGTTGAGCAGGCCGCGGACGATCGTCGTCTTGCCGGCGCCGACCTCGCCGGTCACCACGATGAATCCCTCGTTCTGGTGCAGCCCGTATTCGAGGTACGCCGTCGCGCGCCGGTGCTGCTTGCTGCCAAAATAGAAATTCGGATCCGGATTCAGCTGAAACGGTTTGCTGGTCAGGCCAAAATAGGATTCGTACATGATCTCGGACTAGAAGCGGTGGGAGAGAGTCCCGGTCACGGCGTTTTCCGTGTAGCTCGTGGCTCCATCCACTTCGACGCGGCGGGCGCCCAGTCCGGCATTGGTCTTCGGCCCCAGTTGGGTGAGGAAATTGAGGGTGAACATGGTCTCGTCCGTATGCGCGCTGGAACTTCCCGATCCCTTGCTCTTCAGGCGCGAGGCGGAACCGGTCAAGGTCGAAAGCCCGCTGAACTGGTGCGACCAGTTGACGCTGGCGCCGGTCTGCCTGACGCTTTCGAGGTTGGAGAAATCCGTGCCGGAGAACCACCCCGAGCCCATCCCCCTGGAAACATCCTGGGTCTCGCTCCGGGTGGCCGCGAAAGTCACCGTATTGCGCGCGCCGATCAGGGCCAGCGACAATTCCTTGCTTTCCCGCAGCGTCACGCCGGTGGTCAGGAAACCGCCCTGGAGCGTGGCGTTCGGCGAGATGCCGCTGCTCGCCAGCATGGCATTCACGTAGGCGGCCCGCGCCGCGGGATCGGGGATGGCCGAGGAAAACATGTTGTCGAGCAGGCCGAAATACGTGCCGACGACTCCCGACGACTGGTTGGTGGAGGTTTGGGTTTCCTTCGTCTGGTTGTATTTCCACGCGGTGCCCGCGGTCCGGTGCGTGAAGGTGACGCTGTTGCTGCCGCCGAAAAAACGTTCCTCGTGGGAAGCCGCCAGCAAGGTTCTTTCGGTCGGCGTCCATTCGAACCCCGCCCCAGTGATGGTATGCGACTTCTTGTGCTCGCTGGTATAGTCGTTGGACTCGCGTCCGGCGATCAGCGATACGCGGAACTGCGGATCGACGCGATACGTCAGCACGCCGCGCACGAGATCCGAGTTCGTGTTCCGGCCCTGGCCAAAATCGTTTTTGTCGCTGCTGGCGTCGATGGACCAGCCCAGGCGGGACAACCCGTCCACGCTGGCCAGGCGGCCGGACCATTGCCTCGTTTGGTCGTCGTAGGCATTGCCCTCGTCCGACGTCGTCTTGCTCAGGCTGTAGCGCAGCATATATTCGACCGAGTCGCCGAACATTCCCGTGAAATAGGGAGAAATCTGGTAGGAGCGGGTTTCGGTCGTATTGTTGCTGTCGTTGGTGTCGACGGAAGAATAGGTCGATCCGTTGAAAGCCGACAGGTTCTGCTGCAGGATCGCCGCGCTGGCGTCGATGAAAAACCAGTTCTCCAGCGCCTCCAGCGTTCCCTTCGCGTTCAGCGAATTCTGGCGATTATTGCGCGAGGAATCGTTGGCGTAGAAAAGGCCGTGCCACTGATAATCGAAATCCAGCTTGACGCGGTCTCCGCTACCGCTGATGTTGATTCCCGGCGAAACATCGGTGATCCAGTCGCTCCTCCGATGGTCCTTGACCAGGCCGACGTTGTCCGTCGCGGTCTCGTTGACCGAAAGGGACGGCACGATCCGCCAATCGCCCGCCAATGCCGGCGGCGCCGTCACGCCCAGGACCGCGGCGAGCGCCAGCAGGACAGGAACATTACACCGCGCCGCCATACCCGTACCCATAGCCATATCCGTAGCCGTAGCCATATTCATCCCTGCTCACCGTTCTGGATTGATTCAACACCATCAGCCGAACCGGACAGGATTCGATCGCCGCCAGCGCGTTCCTGACATCCGAAAGGGCCGTTTTTTCCGCGGCGACGACGACCACCACCTGCCCCATGTGCGACGCCAGCGTCCGCGACTCCGTGGTCAGCAGCAAAGGCGGAGAGTCGAAAATGATGATCCGGTCGGAATAACGGCTCGACATCTCTTCCAGCAGGCGGACCATCGCGTCGCTGGCGAGCAGTTCCGTGGCGCGCGGGTGCTGCGTGCCGCTGGGCAGGAGGGTCAGCTTTTCGATATTGGTCCGGAGCAGCACCTGCGACAGCGAAACGGAATCGTCGACCAGCACGTCGAGCAGGCCCTTGGTGGGCGTCACCCCCATCCTGCCGAGCAGGGTCGGCCGGGCGACGTCGGCATCGACGAGCATCACCGTGTTGTCCAGTTCCATGGCGATGCTCACCGCGAGATTCAGCGCGGTATAGGTCTTGCCCTCGCCGGGCAGGGAACTGGTGACCATGATCAGGTTGCCGTCCTTGACCCGCACCGCGCCCTTGCCCATCGCGTTGTCGATGAGCGGGCGCTTGATCACGCGATATTCGTCCGCCTGGCGGGAACGCAAGGCGTCGGGGCGGAGGATTCCGGAAGCCTCCAGCACGTCGAAATCGATGTTTATCTGCCGCGACTGCGGCAGCTCCGGCTTCGGAAGCGTCCGGCCCTCGCGCTGTGCGTGCGACGCCGCCGGCTTCCGGACCGGCTCGGCCAGCCGCCGCGCCTGCGGCGCTTCCGGCCTTGGGGGCGGTTCAGCCGACCGCCGCGTTCGCGGCGCTTCCGGCCTCGGGGACGGTTCGGCCAAGCGCCGCGCTTGCGGCGCCTCCGGCCTCGGGGGCGGTTCAGCCAGCCGCCGCGCTTGCGGAGCCTCCGGCCTCGGGGGCGGTTCGGCCAGCCGCCGCGGCGGCGGAACCGTTCCGGGCTTGCGGGTGCTGGCGATTCCGGCGTCCGCGTAGGGGGAGGCGCTACGGTGCGGCGCGGGGGCGGCCGGCGTCTCTTCGTCCTCCGGGGACGCCGGAACATCGACGCCCGCGTTTTTCAACTGTTCCAAACGTCGCGCGGCCTGCTCAATGAGACTCATCGTTATTCCTCAAGCAGTACGGGTCGATAGATAAACCAGCAGCGCCATGCCGACGCCATAGGCGGCGAAGAGCGCCAGGACGCCAACGATGAACAGCCGGAAGCGCCGCTTGTCCCTGGCGGCGTCCGCGTCGAACATCTTTTTCGAAACGACGCCCAGCAGGGGCAGGCCGGTCATTTCCCGCAGGGCGCGGGCATCGAAGAAAACCGGCCGGAGCTGGCTGGCCACGAACGGCGAGAAGAGACCGGCGCCCAAGGCCAGCACCAGGGTCATCGGCAGCAGCAACAGGCGGTTCGGCGACACCGGCTTGGAACCGACGCGCGGCGGATCGATCAGGCGAAAATCGACGGCGGCGGTCGAGGCGTCCATCTCGCCGGAAATCGCCGCGGATTCCCGGCGCGCCACGAGACTCTCGTAGTTCTTCTTGTGGATATCGTAGTCGCGATTGAGCTGCACCAGTTCCGCCTCGAGTTGCGGAATCATTTTCATCGCGTCCTTCAACTGGTCGTAGCGGCTCTGGTATTCCGTCACCCGGGTGCGCAGCGACGCCACGCTGGCCTCGTTCTCCGCCAGCGCGACCTTCAACTGCTGATACACCGGATTGGTGCTGGCCACGGTCGAGCTCGGTGTGCCGAGCTTCTTGCGCGCGGCGATTTCCTCGCGCTTTTGCTCTTCCAGCTCCTTGATCATCCGGCGCGCGCCGACGACGTCGGGATGCCGGTCGGTGTAGCGCTGCAGGAGACTGTCCAGATTGCGTTTCTGCGCGTCGATGCGCCCGTCGATTTCCGGCACGGCCGAGCCCGAAGCGGCGTCGGGAGCGTCGGACAGCAGCATCGCGTCCTCCCCCGCGATCTGCCTTTTCAGCGCGTCGCGGGAGTTTTCGACTTCGCGCAGTTCCAGCTTGGCGCGTTCGAGATCCGCGCTCACATCGCTCAAGCGCCCGAAGTAATCCCTGCCGCCTTCGCCGGTTTGCGTGGAAATGTTCTTGAGCTTGAAATCCTTCAGCCGGTTTTCCGCGTCCTCGAGTTTTTTCTGGTAGACCAGGATCTGGTCGTCGATGAATTTCTTGGCGGAATCGGAATCCTTGCGCTTGTTGCCCAGGCTGGACTCCACGAAAATCGACACCAGCGACTGCACGACGCGCTTCGCGCGGTCGGGCTGCGGATCGGTATACACCAGGGTATAGAGATTGTCCCGTGAAGTGCTCTTGATGGACAGCGTCTTGCTCAGCTCGTCGATCAGCGCTTCCAGGGTCGCCTTGTTGTTGATGTTGAGATCGAGGTCCGCCATGCGCACCAGCTTCTCGATATTGGGCCGGCTGATCAGCGTGCGGCTCAGGATCATGATCTGCTGGTCCATGTTGGGTTCGATCGCCAGGCCGGACATCAGCGGTTTCAGGATCGACTGCGTATCGACGTAGATGCGCGCCGACGCCTCGTAGCGGTCGGGAATGCGAAAGATCACGACGACGCCGACCAGCGCCACAATCCACGCGACGAGGAGACCAAGCCAGTGGTATTTCCACATGCCCCTCAGAAAGAGGGTCGCCTGGCGGAGGATTTCGTCCATCGGTCGATTGTTTCCTCAGAGGTTGAAACAGAGGTTGAAAAGAAAGCCCCGCGTCCGGAAAGCGAACGCCTGGCGTCAGAACCAGCTGCGCGGGATGATGAGCACGTCGCCCGGCATCATGTCGACGTTGGCCGACACGTCGCCGCGCTTGATCAGGTCCGCCACCCGCACGCTGTACTGCTTGTCGCCGTCGACCTTTCTCAGAAGCCTCGTCGAATTGCCGTCGGCGAAGTCGGTCAGCCCGCCGACGGCGATCATCACGTCGAGCAGCGTCATGTGCTGCTTGTAGGGCAGCGTCTGCGGCCGGCCCGCCTCGCCGACGACGCGAATCTGCTCGCTGTAGGGGCCGACGAACTGGGTGACGACGACGGTCACCACCGGATCGCGGATGAACTTGCCAAGCTCCTGCTCGATATCGCGCGCCAGCGTCGTCGCATCCTTGCCCATGGCCTCCAGGTCTTCGACCAGGGGCGCCGCGATCTTGCCGTCCGGACGGACAGGAACGGACATCGAAAGTTCCGGATTGCGCCAGACCACGATGTTGACCACGTCGCCCGGGCCGATGAGGTAACTGTAGCTCGACGAGGCGGCGCTTGCCGGCGCGGGAGGCGCATTGCCCGTCGTACAGCCCAGAATCGCCCCCCCGAGCAACCCCAGCATGCTCCAGCGAATCACCGCGCACAGCTTGTTTTTCAGGCCGACTAGCATTTCATTCTCCTTAAGCAGCAATCAATCCACGGTAAATGTGATATTCCGGATTAAATTCTATCCGAAAAGTCCTGATTTGAATAGGAATTTTTCATTGCCACAAGAAAAAAAACGGATTTTGTCGTGTATTCGCACCGCCGCTGCCTACCCTTCGTAGACTAGCCGTTCCACGGAATTTGAAAACCAAATAAGTCACACTCCCTGGCGCAAGGCTTCGACCACGTTCAGGCGCGAAGCGCGGCGGGCCGGCAGCACGGCGGCCAGGATCGTCGCCGCCATGCCGATGGCCCCCGCCAGGGCGATTTCAACCGGCGCCAGGCGGATGAAAGCCGTGTAGCCGGCGTTGGCGTTGGGCGGCGGCGGCATGGGAATGCCGATCGCCGAAACGAGCGTCGCCGCCACGCACCCCGCCGCCACGCCGATCGCCGCGCCGAAGATCCCCAGCAGGGCGCTCTCGGTCATGATCAGCCGGAACACCGTTCCCGGCCTGTCGCCCAGCGCCAGCAGGGTGCCGAACTCGCGCGTGCGCTCGAACAGGCTCATGTTGACGCTGTTGGCGACGCTCAACAGCACCATCAGCAGGATGATCAGCCTCAGCACGCCGAACTGCCGGTCGTAGAGCTTCAGCGTCTTGTCGTAGAAATCGGACAGCTCCCGCCAGTTCGCCAGTTCGAATCCCTGGCTCTCCAGGCGATTCTTCAGCGACGCCAGCACGGCGTCGGTATCTTCCGTCCGCTCCAGCACCACCACCAGCAGGTGCGCCGAATCGTTGTCCATGAGCTCGCGCGCCGCGCGCAGCGGAATGCGCACGGCGCGCGCGTCGAAATCCTTGGAAAAGCTCTGGAAGACGCCGGTCACTTCGAAATCGAGCGTGTTGACCGCGCCCTGCGCCAGGCTGATGACCAGGTTGACCCGGTCGCCGGGCGCCAGCCCCAACGACCTCGCCACGCCCTGCCCGACGACGATGCCGTCCAGGTCGTCGTCCTTGAGCGGACGGCCCTCGATATAGCGCAGGTAGGTGCCCAGTTTTTCCTCGGCCGACGGCTCGCCGCCCTCGCCGATGATGCCCAGATCCCGCTTGCCGTTGTTGATGACCCCCGCGAACCCGAGCCGCGCCAGCGAGAATTGCACGCCGGGCGTCTCGCCGATGAGGCGCTTGAGTTCATCGGGCCGGTCGATGAGAAACGACTCGGGCGCGCGCACGCGCCCCTCGCGGTAGCCCTTCCGCGCCACCTGGATATGCCCGCTCTGCGAATGGATGACCGCTTCGCCCAACTGGAAAAAAATGTCCTGGACGAAGCCGCCGGCAAGGATCAGCCCGGCCACGCCCAGGGCGATCGCCGCCAGCGTCCCCGCCGAGCGGGCGCGCTGCCGGAAGACGTTGCGCCAGGCGAAATTCAATCGCCGATGAGCCATGAGCTTCATTGGTTCCAGCGCAAGGCATCGACGATGATCATGCGGCTCGCTTTCCAGGCGGGAAGGAGGCTGGCCGCGAAAGTGGCGAGAATCGCCAGGAGCAGCGCGTCGGCCGCGAGCCGCGGCACGATCCGTATTTCCCCGAGGAAACCCATCGCCATGCCCGGCGGCGGCGGCATGGGGATGCCGATCGCGGAAATCACGCGCGCCAGGAGAAATCCCGCCAACAAGCCCAAGGCGCCGCCGGCGGCGCCGATCAGCGCCCCCTCGGCGACGAACACGCGCATCAGGGCCGCGCGCCGCAGCCCGATCGCCAGGCTGGTGCCGATTTCGGTGGTGCGTTCGAGCACGCTCATCATCTGGGTATTGGAAATCGTCAGCACGATGATGATGCCGATGATGAACTTGACGACGCTGACCTGCCGGGAGAACAGCACCACCGTCTTGTTGTAGAAATCGGCCAGCGCCGTCCAGGGCACGACCTCGAACCGATCCCCGGGCAGTTTCCCGGACAGGTTGCGGCAAGCCTCCGCCGTTCTTTCCGTCTTGTCGAGCAGCACCACCCAGGACGTCGCGCCCCGCACCCGCATCAGCTTCCTGGCCACCTCGATCGGCAGGCGCAGGGCCGAATCGTCGTATTCCTTGGCGGTCGTGGCGAAGGTCCCGGCGACCTTGAGCTCGACCGCGTTCGGACTGCCGTTGGCCGCCGTCGCCAGCAGCACGACGACGTCGCCCGGCGCCACGCCCATGCCGCGCGCCAGCCCGTCGCCCAGGATCACGGCGGCTTCGTCGGCGGTTTCGAGGCCGCGGCCGCTGACGATGTTGACCCGGCTGCTCACCGGCTTTTCCTGCACCGGATCGACCCCGTCGCCGATGAAGGCGATCGTCGTCTCGCCGTGGCTGATCAGGCCGCTGAAGACCAGGCGCGGCGCCAGGCCGCGAAATCCCGGCAGGCCTTCGACGAGCGCCTGTTCCTCCGATTCTTCCGGCAGCAGGAAGGCGTAGGGATCGGCGATGCCTTGCTCGAAAAACCCCGGGCGCACGATCTGCACGTGCCCGAACTGCGAATGGATCGCGCTTTCCCGCATCTCCTCGAAAATCCAGGCGATGAACCCGCCGGCCAGCAAAAAGGCGACGATCCCGAAAGCCACCGTCAGCGTCGCCACCAGCGTCCGCTGCGTATTGCGCCCGAGATTCCGGGAAGCCAGGCGGAAATCGACGATCAGACTATTCATCGGAAGCGTTCATCTGTTAGATTTGGCGGCGGGTCTCAATATGTAAACCGCGTGGAAACTGCGTGAAAACCGCGTGGAAACCGTGGATGGACGGCTTCGCTCCACGGGCGAGCGCTTGAAATAGAAGGAAGACTTGCCATAATGCGGCCTCAATCGAAGAAATCAGCGGAAGAAATCAGCGGCCAAGCGCGGTTTCCAGGATCAATCATACGACAAGACAGGGACTCCTCATGCGGGCGTTCGACTACGACAAGGCGTTTTCGAGAAACATCGGCTGGGTGACCGAGGCCGAGCAGGCGCGCCTCAGGACTTCGCGCGCGGCGATCGGCGGACTGGGCGGCGTCGGCGGCGTGCATCTGCTCACGCTGGCCCGAATGGGCGTCGGCCGCTTCACCATCGCCGACCTCGACAGCTTCGACATCGTCAATTTCAATCGCCAGGTCGGCGCGCGCGTCGGCACGCTCGGGCGTCCGAAAATAGACGTGCTGGCTGAAATGGCCCGGGACATCAATCCGGAAATCGATCTGCGCGTTTTTCCGGCGGGAATCCAGGGCGACACGCTGGACGGCTTCCTGGACGGCGTCGACGTCTATGTCGACGGACTCGATTTCTTCGCCTTCGACGCCCGGCGCGCGACCTTCGCCGCCTGCGAACGCAAGGGCATCCCGGTGGTGACCGCGGCGCCGCTGGGCCTGGGCGCGGCGCTGCTCGTCTTCGGGCCCGGCGGCATGCCGTTCGAAGAATATTTCGGCTTTGCCGAATGCGAGAGCGAAATCGAAATGGCCATACGCTTCATGGTCGGCCTGTCTCCCGCCATGCTCCAGCGCGGCTACGTCGCCGACATGTCGCGGGTCAGGCTCGCGGAACGCCTGGGGCCGTCCTGCATCGCCGCCTGCCAGCTCTGCGCGGGCGTCGCCGCGGTCGAAGTGCTCAAGCTGCTGCTCAAGCGGAACGGCGTCAAGCTGGCGCCCTGGGCCAGCCAGTTCGACGCCTACCGGATGCGCTACGCCAAGACCTGGCGGCCGTGGGGCCATCGCAATCCGCTGCAGCGGCTGATGGTCTTCCTGGTCAACGCGCAGCTGGCCCGCGGCGCGGTGAAAACCGAACGCTGAAGAAGCGGCCGGAACGCCTCCGGCTTTTCGTTCACCCGCGGGCCGGCGGACGGCCCGAATTGCCATCTTTCACTTTCCACTCGAAAACACATGTCACGCGAAACCCTCGAAAAGATCCTTGACCTCGCGCGCTGGGCGCCCAGCGGCGACAACACGCAGCCGTGGCGCTTCGAAATCGTCTCGGATTCGCGGCTCGCCATCCACGGTTTCGACACGCGCAAACACGTCCTCTACGACTTCGACGGGCACGCCAGCCACATGGCGCACGGCGCGCTGCTGGAAACGCTGCGCCTCGCCGCGACGCGCTTCGCCTTGCGGGCCGAATGGAAGCTCCGTCCCGGCAGCCCGGACGAAGCGCCCATCTACGAGGTGACGCTCAGTCCGGCGGCGATGGCCGAAGACCCGCTGCTGCGCCACGTCGAAACGCGCTCGGTGCAACGCCGGGCGATGCGCGCGACGCCGCTCGCCCCGGCGCAAAAAGACGCGCTGGCCGCCGCCGTGGGCGACGGCTACACGCTCCGGTTTTTCGAATCGTTCGCGGATCGCTTCGCCGTCGCCCGCCTGCTCTGGCAAAACGCCGGCATCCGCCTGACCTGCCCGGAAGCCTACCCGGTGCACCGCGACATCATCGAATGGAAGGCGCGCTACAGCGCCGACCGCATCCCCGACCAAGCCGTCGGCGTCGATCCGGCGACCACCCTGCTGATGCGCTGGGTGATGCAACGCTGGGAGCGCGTCGCGTTTTTCAACCGCTACCTCGGCGGCACGATCGTTCCGCGCGTGCAACTCGATTTCATCCCCGCGCTGGCCTGCGCCGGCCACATCCTGATGAAGCCCGCCACGCGGCCCGTCGAATTCCTCGATCACGTCCGCGCCGGCGTCGCCCTGCAACGCCTGTGGCTGACCGCGGCCTCCCTCGGCCTGCATCTCCAGCCCGAGATGACGCCGCTCATCTTCCGCTGGTACGCGCGCGAACAAAGGGAATTCTCCTCCCTGCCCCGGATCGCCCGCCAGGCGCGCGCGCTGGCGGCGCGATTCGAAAGCGTCGCGGGCGCGAAGGAAGACGACAGCTTCGCCTTTTTCTGCCGCGTTGGCCATTCCCCTCCCCCCCGTTCACGCTCGCTCCGCAAGACGCTCGACGAGTTGTCGGCAAGGATCAGATGACAGGGATCAGATGTCAGATCAATTACCGGGCGCTTTGCGCCCGCAAGAATTACTGATCCCTGATCCCTGATCCCTGTCGTCTGATACCTGTCTGGTCACCCGGCCGGCCGGAACGATTGATGGCTTCCTCGGCTTGCTTGCCGGCAAGACCCGGAAGATCACGAGCGTCGAGGAGATGAACGAAGCGATGATCGAAACCGGCGCGGCGGCCCGGAGGCGGTGACGCATGAGAGTGACTATTGAGACAGGTTCTCAAATACCGCGCCGTTGCCGGCGATTGGAATGACGTGGCGTTTTCGAGTGTCGGATATTTTTACAATCCAAACTATGAATTGGCCTTTGTTTTCTTTAACCCTATGTTTTTTAAGACCTGGTATGTTTGTTGCTTTACCAAGCCGGATTCAGAGTTTGCTTTTTTTGCAGTAACTTGGCTAGGGAGATCATGATGAAGTTTAGTAAGCTTTTGGCGGGAGCCGCCGTTGTTGGTGCGATGTCCTTGACAAGCACGGTTGCCAATGCAGGTTATGAATATCTCGTTCAGGATGCTTGGCAATTGACTGATAGTGTTGGCACGTCTACAAACATCGGACACCTTGTTTTTGCCGGCGGTCAGACAACGATTACCCAGGCATTGAATAATTTGGGGGAGGTTGAGATAGGCGCAAGATTCATGGAGTATGGCGCGATCTATTCGCTCAGTTACGTACAAGAAAACTGTGCCGGGGCTTGTGATAGCGGTCCTCAAAGCGTGATAAGCGGTATTTCTGGCGGAAATTTGGAGTTGGTATTTACTGGTCTTACAGGTTCCATCGACCATATCAACCAGGACGGTAGCGTTGTCTACAAGTTTGATGCTGGAATTGGCAGCATAGAGTTGAAACACAATGGCGTCACACTTGCGGAGTTCGCGATAGCCGATCCATCGGGCGGATCGCTTCAAAATTTCTTTGGGGCCGTTAATACAAGTGGCACCACGAATATTCTGACAGCGGTGAGCTCTGCTCTGCCGGGTACTTTCAAGGACAGCTCTGGTGTGTCTCTTGATTCCATTATCGATGCTGGCGATCTGTTTTTCTCTTTTGATGCGACGAACCAGATCAACAGCCCGGCGACGGCGGTAGCGTGTGGCAATGACCCGCTTCTCGGCGGAGCCACATTTTGCTCTCAACTGACGGTGACGTCACAAGGCAAGGTCGACGGATTATTGCGTTCTGTTCCCGAACCCGCTTCCCTCGCCCTCTTCAGCCTCGGCCTGTTCGGTCTGGTCGGTTTCTCGCGCTACCGTCGCGCCTGAACCCTGGGCATGCGAGGATTAGAGAGTACATGGATAAAAAGCAATAAGCACTGATTCTCGAATGAAGCCGCCCAGTCAAAACTGGGCGGCTTTTTTATGTGGCGCGTAAAGGCGCTGTAAATCGGGGTGAAACAAGCAGCCGTGTCACCCGTCGCCCTTCAGGAAGCTGGTTTTTGAAATCACCCCCACGAGTTCATGCCATCCAAGCGAGCGCAGGGCGGATAAGCGTAGCGTCATCCACCGGACCTTGTTTTCCCGGCGGCTTCGCCGCCGCTGACTTCACTGTCTTCTGTCCTCTGTCTTCTGTCCTCTGAACATCAAAAACTGTATCGCACATCCAGATAAACCCGGTCCCGCCCGTCGTAGCGGCCGAAAAGCCCCAGGGGCGGTCCCTTGAACACGTCGGCCCCCGCGATCAAGCGCCAGTTCCGTTCGAAATTCCACGCGATTCTTGGGCGGAACAGCCAGTCGCCGCGGTTCAGGCTGGAAATCCACAGCGCCTGGGCTTCCAGCCTGCCGGT
>JAISQQ010000361.1 GCA_031274075.1 Accumulibacter sp. | reverse complement strand
GTGGGCACGATCCCCGCCTGTCGGGCGAACTGTTCGTCGCCCAGCGCGAAAACCTCGACGTGACGGAAAAAAAGTGCGCCACGGTGCTGGAGGAAGCCATCGGCTTGCTGAAACGCGCCCGGAGCGTACATGTCGCGGGCTTCCGCGCCAGTTTCCCGATCGCCTATTCGTTCTTTTACGGGTATCGGCTGTTCCGGAATTCCGTTTACCTGATCGACGGCCAGAGTGGCAACCTGGAAATGCAGACCCGCTTGCTGGACGCCACGGACGCCGTGCTGGTAGTGAGTTTCGCGCCGTACTCGAAGGAAGCGATGCGAGTCATCGAAGCGGCTCGATCCGCCAGATCCAGAATCATCGCACTGACGGACAGCGAGGCGTCGCCCCTGGCGCTCGCGGCGGACGTGGCGGTGCTGTTTTCCGTCGACAGCCCGTCGTTTTTCCCCTCGGTGGCCGCCGCCGTCGCGCTGGTCGAAGCCCTGATCGAGCTTCTGCTCGTCGCCGCAGGTGACGCTGCCGTGCGGAAGCTGGAAGAAGCCGAGAATCAACTGCACGAAAGCGGAGCGTACCTGCAACACCTGCAGAAGAAATGATCCGGGAAAAGCGGCCAGCCACGGAAGCCAGGGTGAACATGGAGAAAAACTGTCCGTCATGTACGGCCCGGACTATGGGTAAATGAAGGCGCCTCCGTACTGCCTTGTTTCTTCGTGGGTTCCGTGTCGAGGGTCTTCTCAGATCTTCTCCGTCATGCCGATTTTGGGCTGCCAGCGCATGAGGTGTTTTTCGGCCTTGCCGACGAGGGTGTCGAGCACGAGCGCGCAGAGGGTGAGGACGACGATGCCGGCGAAGACGGTGAGGATGTCGAAGGAGCCTTCCGCCTGGAGGATGAGGTAGCCGACGCCGCGCGCGGAGCCGAGGTATTCGCCGACGACGGCGCCGACGAAGGCCATGCCCACGGAGATGTGAAGGCTGGAGAAGACCCAGCTCATGGCGCTGGGCAGGTAGACGTGGCGCAAGAGATCCCGGCGTCCCGCGCCGAGTATGCGCGCGTTGGCGAGCAGGGTCGGGCTGACTTCGCGGACGCCCTGGAAGACGTTGAAGAAGACGATGAAGAAGACGAGCGTGACGGCGAGCGCGACCTTGGAGGCGATGCCCAGCCCGAACCAGAGCGCGAAGATGGGCGCGAGAATGACGCGCGGCATGGCGTTCATGGCCTTGAGGAAGGGATCGGCGATGGCCGCGGCGCGCGGGTTGAGGGCGAGCCAGAGGCCGACGAGCAGCCCGATGGCGGTGCCGATGGCAAAGGCGAGCAGGGTTTCGATGAGGGTGACGCCGAGGTGCAGGTAGATGTCGCGCTCGATGAAGAACCAGTCGAGCAGCTTCCCGGCGACGCCGGCGGGATCGCCAAAGAAGAAGGCGATCTTGGTCGAGAACGTGGAAGCGGTTTGCCAGCCCGCGAGGAGGAGGATGAGGAGAACGATTTGCCAAAAGCGGAGGAGGAATTTGTTGTCCATCGTTTTGCGCTCATTCTTCGGCGACGTTTTTGTGCTGGATATAGCCTTTGAGGACTTCGTCGCGCAGCACGTCCCAGATTTTGGTGTGCAGCTCGGTGAAGTGCGGCTGGTTACGGATTTCGGCGACGTCGCGCGGCCTGGGCAGGTCGATGGGGAATTCGCCGAGGGGATGCGTGGCCGGTCCGCTGGAGAGGACGACGACGCGGTCGGAAAGGGCGATGGCTTCGTCCAGGTCGTGGGTGATGAAGAGCACGGCCTTCTTCTTTTCCGACCACAGATCGAGGAGTTCGTTTTCCATGAGTTGCCGCGTTTGCACGTCGAGCGCGGAGAAGGGTTCGTCCATCAGGATGATGTCGGGATCGAGGATCAGCGTCTGCGCCATGGCCACGCGCTTGCGCATGCCGCCGGAGAGCTGGTGCGGATAACGGTCTTCAAAGCCGGAAAGCCCGACGCGGGCCAGCCAGGCGATACCTCGTTCCCTGGCGGCGGCCTGCTCGACGCCGCGAAAGAGGAGGCCGACGATGACGTTGTCGAGCGCGCTTTTCCACGGCATCAGGGCGTCGGCCTGGAACATGTAGCCCGCCCGCTGGTTGATGCCGGCCAGTTTCTTGCCGTGCACGGTGACGCTGCCCGAGGAGGGTTCGAGCAGGCCCGCGCCGACGTTGAGCAGCGTCGTCTTGCCGCAGCCGGTGGGGCCGACCACGGAGACGAATTCGCCCGGCGCGATGTTCAGCGTCGTGTTGGCGACCGCCGCGTAGCGCTGGCCCGGATTGTCGCGGGAGATGAAGGTGCAACTGATGTCGCAGAGTGAAAGTGCGTAGTCGGAAGCCATTGTTTTCAGGATCGATCGATGCCAAAGCGCCCTCGGCGCCGCTTGTTCCCCTGTTTCAATCCACGTCCGGCAGGCCGGACCAAAAGCACGGAAGGGCTTGCGCCCTCCCGGGCGGGATTATCCCCCCAAAGGGAGAGGTTTCCAAGTTTCCAGGCGGAGTCGGTTTTCGATCGAGCGGAAGGTTTGGCTGGCTGGCTGGCGGGCGGGCTTGCGGCGCTCCGAAGGCTTCGCTTCCCCGGCGCCAACCCAGCCCGCCGCGTCGCGTTTCAGCGGTACTTTTCGTTGGCCTTGCGGACGAATTCGTTGGTGTAGGTCTGTTCGAGGTCGATCTTCTTCTTGCCCACGTCATCGTTGAAGGTTTGCAGCATCTTGTAGGCGACGCCGGGGCCGGAAGCATCCATCAGGCCGTCGGGCGACATCGCTTCCTTGACGTTCTTCCAGGCGGCGATGTAGAGCTGGCGGTCGCCCAGCAGGAACTCCCTGGGGACGGTGTCGGCGACTTCGTCGGGCGTCGCGGTTTGCAGCCACTTGAGCGCGCGCACCATGGCGTTGGTCAGCGCCTGCGTGGTGTTCGGGTTCTTCCGGATGAATTCCTCGGTCGAATACAACACCGCGGCCGGCATCAGGCCGCCGTAGACTTCTTCCGTATCCTTGAGCGTCCGGGTGTCGGAGACGATCTTGATGCTGCCGCTCTTTTCCAGCAGCGTGGTCACCGGATCGAGGTTGACCAGCGCGTCGATCTGCCCGGACTGGATCGCGGTGACCGCCGTGCTCGCCGCGCCGACGCCGATGATCGAAACGTCGTCCTTGATCGACAGCCCGGCCTTCGCCAGCAGGTAAGCCGCCATCATCCAGGTCGAGGAACCGGGCGCGGTGACGCCGATCTTCTTGCCCTTGAGGTCGGCCAGCGCCTTGTAGTCGGGCAGGGTCTTGGTCGACACCGCGAACACGATCTGCGGCGCGCGGCCCTGGACGACGAATTCGCGGATATGCTGGTCCTTGGCCTGCATGGTGATGGTGTGCTCGTAGGCGCCGGAAACCACGTCGGCGCTGCCGCCGATCAAGGCTTGCAGCGATTTGGAGCCGCCCGCGAAATCGGGAACCTCGACCTGGAGACCTTCGTCCTTGAAAAAGCCGCGCTGTTCCGCGATGGTCAAGGGCAGGTAATAGAAAAGATTCTTCCCGCCCACCGCGATGGTCACGCTTTCTTTTTCAAGCTTGGCCGACGCAGTCTGCGCCCCCGAATTCAGGGAAAGAAGCGCGAAAAACACAAAAAACAGGAGAGAAAAGCGGCGCATGATCTTCCTTGGCAATGAAAGGTTAAGGAAAGCTTATGGAAAGCTTATGAAACAAACCCTCTGCGGAGGCTTCGACAAATTTGCCAAATATACCAAAGAT
This sequence comes from Accumulibacter sp., assembly GCA_031274075.1. Taxonomy (GTDB): domain Bacteria; phylum Pseudomonadota; class Gammaproteobacteria; order Burkholderiales; family Rhodocyclaceae; genus Propionivibrio. The sequence continues at coordinate 385 of JAISQQ010000361.1, read as the reverse complement.
GCGTCATCGCCGCGCAACGGGATCGCGAAAATCTTTGTACATCTGGCGGCGTTGCTTGCCTTTCATATTGTCATAGTACTTCTTGCCTTTACAACGAGGCAGTGAATAGCTTGGAGTGAGCAGAGCGAACCCCAATACCGTCATCTTTCCCCCACCGCAGCCTGTTGAACCTGCTTTTTGTCGGGGTTCGCTCCACCCGCCCCAGGCGATGCGCCGGGGAGGCGTCCGTCACGGGCGGTACGGGCGATCCGTCCGGAGATTCAGTCTTTCCTCACTTTTGTCCCGGAAATTTTTTCGTAGTAGCGGATCATGCAGCCGTGATCGGCGTCGCCGAGTCCGTCGGCGAGGCAGGACTGGATGATTTCCCGCGCTACCGCGTGTATCG
>JAISQQ010000357.1 GCA_031274075.1 Accumulibacter sp. | reverse complement strand
CGCAGCCATTCCTGCACCACGATGGCGACGAAAGGCAGGGCGAACACCCCGCTGGCGACAAGGATGTTCCAGACCCCGTTATGGACCAGCCAGCCCGCCAGGGTCAGGTAATACTCCAGGTAATCCGTCGTGTAGAGCGTCATTCTTTAATTCCATCGTTGTAACTGGCTGGCTTCGAGCGCGACGAGGGCGATGACGGCGGCGATCTCCGCGCGCCACAGGCGGCGCCGCGCCTCGGCGTCCGGTTCGTCTTGCCGCAGCCGCTGGCGCATCCGCCGCCAGCCATACGCCGTCGCCGCGTAAAGGCCCAGCCGCCAGACAAAAAAGTGGCCGGCATGCGCCCGCAACCAGCGCTCCCAGCCCTCGACGCCACCGAGCGCGTGGACGCCGGCAACGTTCACGAACGCCGCCACCGCCATCGTCAGCAAGGCCCACAGCAACACTACGCCGACGTGGCGGTTGAACAGCCACGCCGTCCAGCCACTCCCCCCACTCCACCCGCGTCCTCTCATGCTTCTCACGGCGCGCTCCGGGGCTGCTCGACTTCCCTCAACCGGTCGCGCGTCGTATCGCCCTCGAAGACGCCGCGCGAGCCGGCGGCGCGCAGGCCGTGGCGCTGGAGGATCGCCATCGCCGAATTGCCCGCGAGTTCGCGGCGCAGTTCCAGTTCGATCTTGAGATTGTGGATTTCCTGTTCCAGCACGGCGTTCTCTTCATCGACCGCCTTCACCGCCAGTTCGTTGGCCGCGACGTTCGGCTCCTTCCGGCCGGTGAGCAGCGTGCGTTGCAACAGCAAGGCTTTCTCCAATACACTCGACAAGGCCGCCTCGGACGCCAGGCGCTTGCCCAGCACGTCCTGGTCGGGTTCATCCCTGAGCGCCTCGATCACGCCGCGGGTGATCGGCAGCGAAGCGCTGCCCGCCGCCTCCAGGTTGGCCAGCGTCGTCGGCCGCGCGCCGGTGACCAATTCCTGCAAGGCCAAGAGCTTGGCTTCAAACTCCTCCTGGATCACCGGCGTGAGTCCGACGCCGGGTGTGGTCCGGGTCTTGGTACAACTCTCGCAGGTGCGCTGCTCGCGTTCGCCGAGCACGCGGATCGCCCAGTCGGCCGCCGCCTGGGGCGAAGACCAGGTCTGGCAGGTCAGCCGATTGCCGCAGGAACTCGAAGCAATGGACGAGGTCTCGGTGACATTTCGCCCATTGAGCAGGTTGTAGCCCGCGCGGGTGACGTCGCCCACCACCCGGATCGCGCTCTGTCCCGAGCCGCCCGCGTTGTCGCCACCGACCCAGGGCACGCCGTTGTTGCCTTTATTGGCTTCGGCCTGTTCGATCGCCGAGACCGCGTCGGTACTGCCGACCGCGTCGCGCAGCGCCAGCCCCTCGGCGAGCTGGTCCCAGCCCGCCTGTCCGCCGGCCATGTCGGCGAGGCGATTGGCGATCGCGCGGCAGGTCATCTTCGAGCGGTCGAAATCCAGGCGCGCCTGCAAGATGCCGTTGGTCAAGAGGTTGTAGAGTCCCGGATCGGCGCGCTGGAGGATCAGCGCCGGCAGCGAGGCGACGGCGGAAGTGGCGCTCTGGATCACCTGGCTCATGATCTGCTGGAAGCCGTTGGTCAGTCCATTGAGTTGATTCTGCAAGGTCGTGGTGAGGCTCATGTCGCCGCAGATGAGGTTACTGTTCCAGCCGATGCCGACGCCGAGGCTCTGCATGTTCCCCGCGCCGCTCATCGACACCGCGCGGCCGCCGCCGATCGAGTAGAGCACGTCGTCGCCGATGACGCTGCCGCTGATGCGGACGCCGTCGCCGTCGATGCGGGTCTGCGCGGTTTGGGGCCACGCGGCAGGGGCGGCCGTCATGAGGCAGGCCAGCAGGACGCAGGGCTTGACCCGGTACACGAAACGCAAAACAAAGGCTTTCATTGGAGTAATCTCACAGGAAATCGGTGCTGCCCAAAAAAACCTGCCCCCGGCGCTGGCAGCAACTGTAGGGCCGCCACAGCGCCCAGGCGTAGTCGCCCTGCTGGGCCTGTGTCAATGGCCCGGCGTGGGGGAATACGGTGCAGGTGGTGGAAAGCAAGGGTGTCAGTTCCTGCCACTTGCCGGTCGAGGCGTCGCTTTCCAGCAGTTCGCCGGCCGGCCAGTAGCCGTCGCGGGATCGGGCGAGCAAGGGCTGGTAGACGTGGATCTGCCCGCGGCGCGTAACCACGTCCCCGGCGCGCTGGGCGGCGACCGCGCCCGCCTTGTAGTCGTCGACCTGGTGCAGGAAACCGCCGCGCGGATAGACGTTGCCCCAGAGGTTGAGGCCCATCCGGGCGCCGATCTCGCGCAGGCCGGGAATCAAGGCTTCGGGGTAGACCGCTTCGGGCACGTTGTAGCGCCAGGCGACGGTATCGAGCGTACTCAAGAGGTAAGGCATGAACGCCGTGCCCGCGCCCTCGCAACGGTAGCCGAAGGCGCCGGCGAACTGGCTGAAGGCCACGCCCGCGGGGTGGCCGATCACGTCGGCGTTCTTGAATTTGGCGAGGTTGTTTTCACCCTCGTGGTTGGTGGTGCCGTCGCCGCCGGCCTGCGCGGTCGGGTTGGGCAGGCTCATCACCCGGACTTCGAGCCAGGGATTCTCGCCGGTGTTGGCATAACTGGACACGACGGCGTCGGGCACGTAGTGCCGGACCTTGACCGAAGTCCGGATGCGGCAACCGCTCAGGGAACAATAGAGCCAGTAGCAGAGACCGACGACGCGGTATTCAAGACAATCGGGCGACAGCGCCGAAGCGGTGA
>JAISQQ010000257.1 GCA_031274075.1 Accumulibacter sp. | reverse complement strand
GCGTTCAGCAAAAGCGTTTCAAGAAGAAGGCTGAAAATAGTTCCTGCCAGGTCGAGGCAAAAATCACTCAATTGATACTGCCGTTGGGGGACTTTCATTTCTTGCACTTTCCGCAGCGTTTGCAATACTCCAGGAGGGTGTTCTTCGTTGCTGCCGCAGCCGTACCGCTAACAGGAAATGAATCGCCCATGAAATGACCAGCGGCGGAAACAACAGGAATAACAGGTAACAGGAATAATAAGAATCAGGCCACGATCAATTCCCGAAAGCATGGCGGGCAAGCCAGTCGAGGTAAGGGCGATAGTCTTCTCCGGCGATGAAGCGGGCCTGGCGGTCGTTGCCGTGCTCGATCAGGTACGGGGGAAGGTCGGGCAGGACGAGGCGCGGGCGGTGGGGCATGGCGGGGGTGGCCGGGGAGGAAGAGATGATGTCTCAAAGACTACTACAAAATTTGGTCGTGGCCTGAATCGTCCGCAAGAAAGATGGCGTCGTCTTTTTCGCCGCGCCACGGCGGCCAGGCGCTTTCCCTGGCTTGAAATTGGAATAAACTCGAGCCTTCCCGGTTTTCATGCCTCTCGGAGTATTCATGTACCAGTCGATAATCACCGAGGTCGATGCGGGCGTCGGCATCCTGACGCTGAATCGCGCCGACCGCCATAATGTGCTGGACAGGACGCTGGTCGCCGAAATGACCGCCGCCCTGCTGGCGCTGGACAAGGCGCCGGGCGTTCGCGTGATCGTGCTCTCGTCGACCGGAAAAAGCTTCTGCGCGGGAACCGATCCGGCCTGGGTGCGCGAGACGATCCACGCGACGCCCGAGGACAGGCTGAAGGACAACCGCGCTCTGGCGCGGCTGCTGGCGACGCTGGCCGGCGCCGGCAAGCCGACCATTGCCCGGGTGCAGGGCCCCGCTTCCGGCATCGGGGTCGGGCTGGTCGCCGCCTGCGACATCGCGCTGGCCACCTACGACAGCTCCTTCGTCCTGAACGAGGCGCGCTACGGCCTGCTTCCCGCCGTCGCCAGCCCTTACCTGGCCGCCGCGATGGGCGAGCGCTACTGCCGCTATTACCTGCTGACCGCGGAACGTTTTTCCGGCGTCGACGCGTACCGCATCGGACTCGTGCATGAGATGGTTCCCGACGAGGAGCAGCTCGACGAGGCGATCGGCGAAATGATCGAGACGCTGCAAAAAAACAGCGCCAGCGCCCTGGGCGCGTGCAAGACCCTGTTGCGCGCCATCGGCGGGCGGCCTATCGACGAGGCGACGATGGAAGAGACCGCGCGCAGCGCGACCGCCGCCCAGTCGAGCGCGGACGGTCATCAGGGCATGCGGGCGTTCGTCGAAAAACGCAAGCCGGAGTGGGTGTGACGGGGATCAGGGATCAGAGGTCAGGTATCAGTAATATTTGCGGGCGCGAAGCGCCCGGTAACTGGACTGATCCTTGATCCCTGATATGTAGGGGGATGCAATCCGACGGTCGTACCCTTCCGAGAGCGAAGACTCCGCAGATCAGGGATCAGAGGTCAGGTAGCAGTAATTCTTGCGGGCGCGAAGCGCCCGGTAACTGAACTGATCCTTGATCCCTGATCCCTGATTCCTGATTCCTGATCCCTGATAACGAAATCAGGACTCCTGGCCGTCCTCGTCGCCGGTCGCCGGCGGCAGTCCCATCGCCTGCCTTGCTTCGACCGCCAGGCGCGCGTCGATTTTCCGCAGCAAGGGCTGGATCGCCTTGCCCAGCGTTTCTTTTTGCCCTGCTTCGAGCACCTCGCCGAGCACGCCGAACAGCCCCACAAAGGCTTTGTCCCGCTGGCGCAAGCTACAGTCGGGACGGAGTTCGGTGCACACCAGGTTGCCGCCGCAGAGCATCGCCTGTTCCAGGCGCTCCTGCGCCAGGGCAAGCAGCTCTTCGGGGGAGCCGACGTGGTCGTCGGAGGTCGCGGCCAAGCCGACGCTGGTCGTCAGCCGGACCTTCCGCCCGTGGACGGTAATCTGTCCCGTGGCCATGCTCCTGCACACGCGTTTGCCGAAATGCACCCCGGCGCGCAGGTCGACGCCGTGGGAAACGATGGCCACATGGTTTTCCCCGCAGCGTCCGAGCACGTCGCGCTGGTCTATTTTCGCGGCCAACAGTTTGGCGATCCGTCCGTTCAGCAAGTCCGGAACGTCCGCGCCAAAACGGTCGATCAGCTCGCTCAGCCGGTCGATCCCGAAAACGAGCACGCACAGCGACTCGTCCGAACTCATTTCATGCGGCAGCGCGGCGGCGGCGGCGACGAAATCCTCCGTCGCCAAAAGGGAAGTAGACGCCGCGCGGCTCTCGCGCGCTTTTTCCCGCTTCTCCTCCCGCGCCTTGAAGGCTTCTTCCAGCGCCTCTTCTGACAGTTTGTCGAGGACTTCCTGGCGTTCTTCTTCTTCGCGCGGTTCGGGCGACGGCTCGGGCACCGATGCCTGGAAGGGTATGGACAGCACGTTCTCCAGGCGTTCCGCCATCGCTTCCTTGCTCATCATCTTGCTCATGAACCCGGCGATCCCCTGGCGCTGCCATTCGTCGGCGCTGGCGTCGGGATTGTCATCGGAGACCAGCAGCACCATCGGCGTCTCGCGCAGGCGGCGCAGCGCGCTGGCGCGCATGCGTTCCAGCAGGTCATGCGCCGACAGCCGGGGAGGATTGAGGCTCGAAACGACCACCACGATGCTGTTGTCGAGCATCAGGCGCTGCCAGGCGGATTCGCCGTTGTCTTCCTCGATGACCGCGAAGCTGTCCTCCAGCCGCTTGGCCAGCGTCGTGCGCGCCACGCGCGAACCATCCACCAGCAGAATCCGGCGTTTGCCCGTATGGCCGTCAATCGCGGAATCCGAAAACGCTCCCCTACTCATGGCCGATATGCGTCCAATTTTTCAGAATGCCTGAAGCGAACACTATAGTTCGAAGAAAACGCCTTGTGAACGGTGTCGTTATACACGAATTATGCATTTTGACAAAACGGCGTTCCGGCCGGGCGAAGCGCCGTTTCGACGAGCCTGACCCAGTAGCTGACGCCGATCGCCAGATTGGCGTCGTTGAAATCGTAATGCGGACTGTGCAGGGTATGGCCGTCGCTTCCCGGACCGTTGCCGAGCCAGGCGTAGCACCCCGGTTTTTCCCGCAGCATGAACGAAAAATCCTCGGCGGCCATCGACGGCGCTTCGTCTTGCCGTACTTTTTCGGGACCCAGGACGCTCGCCGCCACCTCCTGGCAAAGAGCGGTTTGCGGCGCGCTGTTGACCGTCACCGGATAGCGCTGGTCGAGGGCGACGTGTACCTGCACGCCGAAGGTGTGTTCGATTCCGGCGCCGATGCGGCGGATCGCGGCTTCGATCAGCGCCTCGACCTCGGGCTTGAAATAGCGGATCGTTCCGCGCAGCACAGTGTCGTCGGGGATGACGTTCAAGGCGTCGCCGCCGTGCATCTGGGTGACGCTGACCACCGCGCCCTCGCAGGGATGGACGTTGCGCGAGACGATGGTCTGCAAGGCGAGGACGAGATGGCTGGCGGCCACCAGCGTATCGGCGCCCTGGTGCGGCAGCGCGGCGTGGCACCCCTGCCCGTGCAGGCGGATCTCGAAAACGCAGGTTCCGGCCATGACCGGCCCGAGCATCACCGCCATTTCGCCCAGCGGCAGGCCCGGCCAGTTGTGCAGCCCGAAGACGGCGTCCATCGGGAATTGCCTGAACAAGCCGTCCTCGACCATGAGCTTGCCGCCGCCTTCGGATTCTTCCGCCGGTTGGAAGATGAAGTAAACGGCGCCGTCGAACGCCAGGCTGGCGAGGTTTTCCGCCAGATGGCGCGCCGCGCCGAGCAGCATGGCGAGGTGTCCGTCATGACCGCAGGCGTGCATCCGGCCCGGGTTGCGCGAGGCGTGCGCGAAGCCGTTCTTTTCCATGAGCGGCAGCGCGTCCATGTCGGCGCGCAGCCCGATCGCCCGCCGGCTTTCGCCCTTGCGCAGGACGCCGACGACCCCCGTTCCGGCCAGGCCGCGGTGCGCCTCGATGCCGTAGGCGGCCAGCTCGCGTGCCACCAGATCGGCCGTGCGCGTTTCATGAAACGCCAGTTCCGGATGCGCATGGATGTCCCGCCGGAAGGCGGCGAGTTCATCGAGAAAGGGAATGCTCAAAAGCTTCATCATGTTGGTTTGTTTCAATCCACGTTCGATAGGCCGGACCAAAGCACGGAAGAGCCTACGCCTCTCCCGTGCGGGATTATCCCCCTGACGGGAGAGGTTTCCAACCAGAGGACAGAAGACAGAGGACAGAAGACAGTAATATTTGCGGGCGCGAAGCGCCCGGTAACTGAACTGTCCTCTGTCTTCTGTCCTCTGTCCTCTGAATAAGCTATGCTCGGAAACATGCGCATCGTCATCATCAGCGGATTGTCCGGTTCGGGCAAGTCGATCGCCCTCAATATCCTCGAGGACGCTTCGTATTACTGTGTTGACAACCTGCCTTCGCAAATGTTGCAGCAATTGGCGGACCACCTCGGCCAGCGCGACTACGACACGCTCGGCGTGGCCATCGACATCCGGGGCGGCGACAGCATCGCCATGCTGCCGCAGCAGCTCGCGGAACTGCGCGCGCGCGGTTTCGAGCTGGAGTTCCTGTTCCTCGACGCCAAGACCGATACCCTGCTCAAGCGCTATTTCGAGACGCGGCGCCGGCACCCGCTGGCCGACGAACGCCACACGCTGACCGAATCGATCGCCGAGGAACGCCGCCGCCTGGAACGCCTGGCGGAACTCGGACATCATATCGACACCAGCGACCTGAAACCGCACGCGCTGCGCGCCTGGATCCGCCAGTTCATCGTCCCGCACGCCGGCGGCGGCCTGACCCTGCTGTTCGAGTCCTTCGGCTTCAAGCGCGGCGTCCCGCTCGACGCCGATCTGGTCTTCGACGTGCGCTGCCTGCCCAATCCGTATTACGAGGCTTCCCTGCGCGCGCGCACCGGGCGCGACCGGGCGGTGATCGATTATCTCGAAGCGGAGCCGGAGGTGCTGCGCATGCGCGGCGATATCGCCCGTTTCATCGGCGATTGGCTGCCGAGCTACGCCGGCGACAACCGTGGCTATCTGACGGTCGGCATCGGCTGTACCGGCGGCCAGCATCGCTCGGTCTATTTCGCCGAATGGCTCGGCCGACACTTCCACGACCGGGCGCGGGTGCTGGTGCGCCACCGCGAGCTGCCGCCGGCGGCCGACGATCGAGCCTGATGCCCCGGCGGTCCCTGCTGCGTCCCGGCGACTGGCTGGTGATGACCTGCGGCGCGATCGTGTGCGCCGTTTCCTTTCCCTTGGCCTGGCGGGCCGGCCCGGCGGAGAAGGCGATCGTCCGGCGCGGCGGGGAGCCGTTCGCCGAACTGGAACTGTCGCGCGAGCGGCGGATCGAGGTTCCCGGCCCCTTGGGCACGACGACCATCGCCGTCGAAAAAGGGCGCGTGCGTGTGCTCTCCGATCCCGGCGCGCACCAGTATTGCGTGCGCCAGGGCTGGCTCGATCGCGCCGGACAAATCGCCATCTGCGCGCCGAACGAAGTCAGCGTGGAAGTCGCCGGCGGCGGGAAAACCTATGACTCGCTCAGTTACTAGGCTGGCTACCACCCCCGAGGATCATCGCGTCGCCCGCCTCGCGGCCGCGGCCATCGGGCTGGCCTTGATCGACGCGGCGATCCCGCTGCCCCTGCCCGGCGTCAAGCCGGGGCTGTCGAACATCGTGACGCTGATCGTGCTGGCGCGCTACGGCTGGCGCACGGCGGCCTGGGTGAGCGGATTGCGCGTCGTCGCCGGCGGCATCCTGCTCGGCCAACTGCTGGCGCCCGGTTTCTTCATGAGCCTGAGCGGAGCGCTGTCCAGCCTGCTGATCCTGGGCGCGGCGATCCGCCTGCCGGGACGCTGGTTCGGGCCGGTAAGCTGGAGCGTCCTCGCCGCCTTCGCCCACATCGGCGGGCAGCTCGCACTGGCGCGGCTGTGGCTGATTCCGCACAACGGCGTGTTCTACCTGGCGCCGTTTTTCGCCATCGCCGCGCTCGCTTTCGGTATCATCAACGGCCTGGTCGCGGCCCGCCTGCTGGCCAGTCCCGCATTCACCCATCCTGGGGAGCCTCATGTCTGAAACCATCTGCCTCGCTTTCACCGGCGCCTCCGGCATGCCCTACGGAATCCGCCTGCTGGAATGCCTGCTGGCGGCGGGCTGCCGCGTGCAACTGCTCTATTCCCAAGCCGCCCGGATCGTCGCCCGCCAGGAGATGGCGCTGGAGCTGCCCGATCAACCGGCCGACGCCGAGGCGTTTTTCCAGGCCCGCTTCGCGCAACTGCCTGGGACGCTGGCCGTTTTCGGACGCGAGGATTGGTTCGCGCCGGTCGCCAGCGGCTCCAATCCGCCGCGGGCGATGATCGTCTGCCCGTGTTCGATGGGCACGCTGGCGGCGATCGCCCAAGGGCTGGCCGACAACCTGATCGAGCGGGCGGCCGACGTGGCGCTGAAGGAAGGCCGCAAGCTGATCCTGGCGCCGCGCGAAACGCCGTTTTCGGCGATCCACCTGGAAAACATGCTGCGCCTCGCGCGCGCCGGGGCGGTCATCCTGCCCCCCAACCCCGCCTTCTACCACCACCCGCAAAGCGTCGGCGATCTCGTCGATTTCGTCGTCGCGCGCCTGCTCGATCAAGTACAAGTCGCCCATTCCCTGACGCCGCGCTGGAGTGGGTCAGAGGACAGAAGACAGAGGACAGAGGACAGTAATATTTGCGGGCGCGAAGCGCCCGGTAACTGATCTGATCCCTGGCATCTGTCCCCTGATCCCTGTTCAGAAGGTATCCCAAGCGAACTTGACGATCAGCGCACCGGCGACGAGCAGGAATACCCGGCGCACGAAACCGCTGCCGTGGCGCAAGGCCAGGTGCGTGCCGATGAACGAGCCGCCGATGTTGGCCGCCGCCATGACGGCGGCGACGAGCGGCAGGACAAAGCCGTTGGGGACGAAGTAGCCGATCGCCGACAAATTGGCCGCGAGATTGACCAGCTTCGACGCCGCCGAGGCGTGCAGGAAATCGAATCCGAAAAAGCGGATGAAAAGAAAGATCAGGAAGCTGCCCGTTCCCGGCCCGAAGAAGCCTTCATAGAAACCCAGCGCGCCGCCCACCGCCACGGCGCAGGCAAATTCCCTGACGCCGCCGAGCCGCGGCCGGTGGGCGGCGCCAAATTGCTTGCTCCGGAAGGTATACAGCGCGGCGCCGATGAGCAGCAACAGGATCATCGGCCGCAGCCATTCGCGCGGCAGCCAGGCCACCGCCATGGCGCCAAAGTAAGAGCAGGCGAACGCCGCCGCCACCGCCGGCAGGATCGTCCCCCAGGGCATGGTCACGCGGCGCGCGTAGCGCCAGGCGGCATTGCTCGTGCCAAAAGCGCTGGCGATCTTGGTGGTGCCGAACAGGGTGGCTGGCACTTCGTGCGGCAGGATGGAAAACAAAACGGGAATCTGTATCAAGCCGCCGCCGCCAACCACCGAATCGATGAAGCCGGCAAACAACGCAGCCAGCGCAATCAGGGTCAAGGGGAATATTTCGATGGACAAGGAAGCGCTCCAGATTTTGTGCAACAAGGAAGTGTTGAAACGGCGCGGTCGCGCGACAAGGCGAAGTCAAGCGGGTTTCCATCGATTCGGGAGACGGGATTATACCGATCAGGCAAAGAAACCTGCCGGCGAGAAGATGCTCGCCCGAAGCGCTTCCGTTTGTTCGACGGAGTTTTGTCGAACGCGGTTTTGCGCGCTTCACGCCCGCAAATATTACTGTCCTCTGTCCTCTGTCCTCTGTCCTCTGTCCTCTGAACCCTGTCCCCTGAACCCTGATAGACTCTCTCACGGATTGACAACCGGACGAACGGGAGCGGGCGATGGAGAACGGCGGATCGGGCAGGGCAGGAGAGATCGAGCGTCTGGCGGCATGTTTCGAAGAGGGCGATTTAGCCGCCGCCGAGGAAATCGCGCGGCGCCTGGTCGCG
>JAISQQ010000248.1 GCA_031274075.1 Accumulibacter sp. | reverse complement strand
CGGACGACGCGCCGCGAGCGGAGGCGTCCGCGGCGCTTCCCGTCGCCGCGCCCGCGCGGGACGAGACCGGCGCCGACGATCTTCGGCGGTACCGATTGGCCTTGAAGGCCAGCGCCGAGCGCTTGAAACGTTATCCGCCGCTGGCCAGGGAGCAGGGATGGGAAGGGAGCGTGGAAATCGCGCTGGATTTCCGGCCGCCGGCCGCCGAACCCGAGCTGTCGCTCGCCGCTTCGAGCGGAAAGAAAATCCTCGACGAGCAGGCGCTCGAAACGCTGCGCCAGGCCGTCCGCCGGACCGACTTGCCCGAGAGCCTGAAAGGCCGGGATTTCCGGATCTTGCAGGTAGTCAGTTTCAATCTGGAAGACGAGGGTTCCAGATGACAGAGGACAGAAGACGGAGGACAGTAATATTTGCGGGCGCTTCGCGCCCGGTAACTGGACTGTCCTCTGTCTTCAGTCCTCTGTCCTCTGGAAGGTCAGGGCGGTGGCAGGCTCGTTTCGTGGAATCCGAAAGCGCCGGCGCGGCGGTCGGTGAAATACGCTTCCAGGCAGAAGGCGACGCTGCGGAACGCCAGCCGGTCCCAGGGAATCCGGGCTTCGTCGAAGAGCCTCGTTTCGAGGCTCTCCTCGCCCGCGGCGAAATCGGCGTCCAGCATGCGGGCGCGGTAGAACAGGTGTACCTGGTCGATGTGCGGGATGTTGACCAGCGCGAAAAGCGGGCCGATGGCGACGCGCGCGCAGGCTTCCTCGCCGGTTTCGCGCAGCGCCGCCTGCGCCGTCGATTCGCCGTTTTCCATGAAGCCGGCGGGCAGCGTCCAGAGTCCGTAGCGCGGCTCGATGGCGCGCCGGCAAAGCAGCAGGCGGTCTTCCCACTCGGCGAGGCACCCGATCACCAGTTTGGGATTGAGATAGTGGATTTCGCCGCATTGCGGGCAGACGTGGCGCGGGCGCGAATCGCCCTCGGGAACGCGCAAGACGACTTTGGCGCCGCACTGGCTACAGTAGTTCATGTCCGGTCATCGTCAGGGGATGCGCCGATTCTATCCGATCCGAAAGCGATGTTCGCGCCGGCGGGCTTTCCGGAATGGCTTTTCTCCTGTTTCGCGTGGCCCGGCATCCCGCTACAATAGCGGCGGATGGAAAAAGCTGGCGCTCCGGCCCGGCGTGATTCGGAGGAATGGAATGTTTCTTATCGTCGGTTACGTCATCATCTTGGCCTCCTCGCTCGGAACCTACGCGGTGCATGGCAGTCTGGCGGCGCTTTGGGTGCCGACGGAGTACATCGCGCTCGTCGGACTCACGCTCGGCGCCTTCATCGGCAGCAACGATCTCAAGGTCGTGAAGGCGACCTTCGGCGCGCTGCCCAGCCTGTTCAAAGGCTCCAAGTACAACAAGGCGGTCTATGTCGATCTCCTGGCGATGCTGTTCGAGGTGCTCGCCAAGGTGCGCAAGGAAGGCTTGATGTCGATCGAGAACGACGTCGAGAATCCGCACGACAGCCCGATCTTCGGCAAATATCCGTCGATTTCCCATGACCACCACGTCATGGAGTTCATCACCGATTACCTGCGCATGATGGTCGGCGGCAACCTCAACGCGCTGGAAATCGAAAACCTGATGGACATGGAGATCGAAACGCACCACCACGAGGCGGAAGTTCCCGGCCATGCCGTGAGCGGAGCGGCCGACGGCCTGCCGGCGTTCGGCATCGTGGTCGCGGTGATGGGCGTGGTCAACGTCATGGGCTCGGTCGGCGAACCGCCGCCGGTGCTTGGCAAGATGATCGGCGGCGCGCTGGTCGGCACCTTCCTCGGCATCCTGCTTTCCTACGGCTTCGTGACGCCGATCGCTTCGCTGCTCGGACAGAAGGCCAACGAGGGGTCGAAGGTCTACCAGGTGGTCAAGGTCGTGCTGCTGGCGTCGATGTCGGGGTATGCGCCGCAGGTGGCGGTCGAGTTCGGCCGCAAGGTGCTTTTCTCCAACGACCGGCCGAGTTTCTCCGAGCTCGAGGGAGAACTGAAGGCGCGCAAGGGCAAGTAAGCCGGCGCGCGCCAGGGGAATCGCATGAGTGAAGATCTCCGTCCGATCGTCATCAAACGCATCAAGAAAAGCGCCGCCGGGCATCACGGTGGGGTTTGGAAGCTGGCGTACGCCGATTTCATGACGGCGATGATGGCTTTCTTCCTGCTGATGTGGCTGCTGGGGTCGACGGCCAGCGGCGACTTGAAGGGAATTGCCGATTATTTCCAGAATCCGCTGAAAGTGAGCATGTCCGGAGGTTCCGGCGCGGGCGACGCCACCAGCATCCTGAAGGGCGGCGGCAGGGATCTGACCAGCAGTTCGGGACAGGTCAAGCGCGGCGACGTCGAAGCCGAGAGGAAAGCGCGCGCCGAGGAACTGCGCAAGGAATTCGAGCGGCGCGAGAAGATATCGCTGAACGAGCTCAAGGGCGGTCTCGAGAAGCTGATCGAAACGAGTTCGACGCTTCGCCAGTTCAAGAACCAGTTGCTGCTGGACGTGACCACCGAGGGGCTGCGCATCCAGATCATCGATGAGAAGAACCGTCCGATGTTCGATACCAGCAGCGCCGAGCTGAAGCCTTACTCGAAGGAGATTCTCCGCGAAATCGGCAAGGCGCTGAATACCGTGCCCAACAGGGTCAGCTTCTCCGGGCATACCGACGCGGCGCAGTTCAGCGGCGGCGATCGAGGGTTCTCCAACTGGGAATTGTCGGCGAACCGGGCCAACGCCTCGCGGCGCGAGATGATCGCCGGAGGGATGGACGAAAACAAGGTATTGCGGGTCGTCGGGCTGTCGTCGATGGTCCTTTTCGACAAGAACGACCCCTTGAGTCCGTCCAACCGGCGGATCAACATCGTGGTATTGAACAAACGGACCGAGGAAGCCATGCTGATGGAGGACGGCTACGCCACGGTGTCGGTCGAAGGCTCCGAAGAGGCGGCGTCGGCCCTGGTTCCGGAGGCGCCGCGGCAATGACGGCGCGAATGGAATCCCGCCGGAACGAACGAGGCGGGAAGGAGGAAGAAGGAGGAAGGGGTGGCGCGTGACCGATAACAGTACGCTGTGGGGGAAACCCTTGCTGCAACGTGAAAACGAGAGGCGTGAGTTCGTCTTCACCCTGGCCGATTTCGAGCAGGTTCGCAAGCTGATCTATGAGCATGCCGGCATCTCGCTGTCGTCGGCCAAGCAGGACATGGTCTATGGCCGGCTGGCCAAGCGCCTGCGCGAAAAGGGCATGAAGACCTTCAGCGACTACCTGGCGGCGCTGAAAAAGGGCGACAAGCTGGAATGGGAGAAGTTCGTCAACTCGCTGACCACCAATCTCACGTCTTTTTTTCGCGAACCGCATCACTTCCCGATCCTCGGCGCGCACCTGAAGAAGCTCCAGGGCAAGCCTTCGATCAAGATATGGTGCTGCGCCTCGTCAACCGGCGAGGAGCCTTACAGCATCGCCATGACGGCGGTGGAAACGTTCAACAGCTTCAATATCCCGGTGTCGATTTTCGCCTCCGACCTGGATACCAGCGTGCTCGCCACGGCGGCGAAAGGCGTTTACGCGCACGATCGGATCGATCAGTTGCCGCGGGAGCGCCTGAGCCGTTTCTTCGTGAGAAACACGGGCAGCGGCGGCGAGACGTTTTCCGTGCGCCCGGAACTTCGCCGGCTGGTGAATTTCCAACGGCTGAACCTGCTCGAGCCGAACTGGAGCGTGCGCGGCCCGCTGGATGCGCTCTTTTGCCGCAACATCATGATTTATTTCGATAAACCGACGCAATACAAGATTCTCCAGCGCTTTGCTCCGCTGCTGGACGGCGACGGTCTTCTTTTTGCCGGGCATTCGGAGAGCTTCCTGTACGCGTCGGACCTGTTCCGTTTGCAGGGAAAGACCGTGTATCAGTTGGCGAACAGGACCCGTTGACGTGGGCGGATCTTCTGCGCCAGGAACGGGGGCACGGCTGACGGCGATCGTCAACCGCGTCATTTTCGTCGGCGCCTCGACCGGTGGGACGGAAGCGATCAAGACCTTCCTGCTGGGATTTCCGGCCAATTGCCCGCCGACGATGATCGTGCAGCACATGCCGGAATCCTTCACCGGGTCCTTTGCCATGCGTCTGAACGGGGTGTGCCAGCCGCGGGTGATCGAGGCGCAGGGCGGCGAGACGCTGGCCATGGGAACCGTCTATCTGGCGCCGGGTCATTCCCACATGCGCGTGCAGAAAGTGGGCATCGGCTATGCGACGGAACTGCTCAAGACGCCGCCGGTCAACCGGCACCGGCCTTCGGTGGACGTGCTCTTCGACTCGGCGGCCGAAGTGGTCGGCCGGCACGCCGTCGGAGTCATCCTCACCGGCATGGGAAAAGACGGCGCCGCCGGCCTGCTGCGCATGCGGCGGGAAGGCGCCCGGACCTTCGGCCAGGACGAGGCGAGCTGCGTCGTTTACGGAATGCCGCGGGAAGCCGCGTTGATCGGGGCGGTCGAGGAGGTCGCCAGTCTTGAAATGCTGGCGCAAAAGGCGCTCGCCGCCAGCCGGTGACGCGGACGGGCGAATAGGGGGCGGCGGTGATTCTTCGCGCCGTTGGCGTATTCCTCTGCATCGCCATGAAACGCTTCCGCCCTTCCTTTGTCTTATGGCAAGGAATGTGGTGGAATAGGAGGCAGTAGGAGGCAGTCGATCAAATCGAAGTCTGTGCGTCGTCGATGACGCGCAGACGAACCGTGGAGCGTGTGCGAACGGTGCGGGCGGCGCGACGAGGCGAGTCGCCCCGGTTACTGGCGGCTTAAAATGGAATAGAATGGGCGCGCTGGTCTGTATGGCCAACCGACCATAAAGGGGATCATGAATGTCAGATCTGCTCAATAGCATAGACGCGCGTACCAAGCTGGCTGGCACCAACAAACTGGAAATCCTGCTGTTTACGCTGGGCACCAACTCGGGCACCGGACGGCGCGAGACCTTCGGCATCAATGTCTTCAAAGTCCGCGAGGTGATGCGCACCCCGCCGATTACCGCCGCTCCGGAAATGCCGGACTCGGTGCAGGGAATGGTCAGTTTGCGCGGCGCGCTGGTTCCGGTGGTCGATCTGGCGAGATACACGGGGGTGCACACCGATTCGCCGCGTTCGATCATGATCGTCACCGAATACGCCGGGCACACGCAGGGCTTCCTGGTCGAGGGGGTGGATACCATCCTGCGCCTCGACTGGAGCCAGATGAAAGTGCCGCCGGAAATGGTGACGGCGGAGATGGGCGGGCTGGTCACGGCGGTGACCGAGCTGGCGGACGGGCGTCTGGTGATGATGATGGACGTGGAGAAAATCCTGTCGGCGACGACCAAATACGACGACGAAATCGTATACCGCGACATCAAGCCGCTGAACGATCCGTCGCTGACGGTGTTTTTCGCCGATGATTCGGTGGTGGCGCGCAAGCAGATCGAGCGCACGCTGAACGCGATGCATGTGAAATACGTCGAGGCGATCAACGGGCGCTTCGCCTGGGAGGAACTGGAAAAGATCGCCGCCTATGCCGAGAGTTCGGGCCAGGAGATTTCGAAGCTGGTGAGCCTGGTGCTGACCGATATCGAAATGCCCGAGATGGACGGTTATCTGCTGACCAAGAAAATCAAGACCGACACCCGGTTTGTGGGTGTTCCGGTGATCATGCACTCGTCGCTGTCCGGGATGTCCAATCAGCAATTGGGCAAATCCGTCGGCGTCGATGAATACGTTCCCAAGTTTGAACCCCAGAAGCTTGCGGAAATACTGAGGCGGCGCTTGTTGGGGTCGGCTCCGGTCGCCCAGGTGAGCGGATGAGGTTCAACTAAATCGTGGAGTATGTCGATGGCAACGGATCTGGTTGAGAAGAAGACTCTGCTCGACAGCGTTGACGCCAGGACCCAGCTGGCAGGTTCCAACAAGATGGAAATCCTGCTGTTTTCCCTGGGTACGAGGGAAACCTTCGGGATCAACGTGTTCAAGGTTCGCGAAGTGGGGCGTACGCCGCACATCACCAAGACGCCCAATATGCCGAAGGGCGTCGAGGGCTTGGTGTCCCTGCGCGGGAACGTCATTCCCGTGCTCTCCCTGGTCAGTTTTCTCGATCATCAGGACAAGCCGACGGAGCAGGGCAAGACCATGATGGTCGCCGAATACTCCAAGAGAACGCTCGGCTTCCTGGTGCACGAGGTGGACCGGATCATCAGCGTCGACTGGGACCGGGTGAAGACTCCGGAAAACGTCCTCTCCTCGAACCAGGGCCTGATCACGGCGATCACCCAACTGGAAAACGGCACCCTGGTTTCCCTGCTGGACGTCGAGCAGATACTGGCCAACGCCTTTGGCGAGGCGGTGATCGTCGATGTCCCGCCGGCCCAGGTTTCGGAAGACGTGAGCATCTTTTTCGTGGACGACTCGGCGGTCGCGCGCAAGAAGATCGCCGAAGTGCTGGACAAGCTGCGCGTCAAGCACAAGCACGCGACCAACGGCGCCGAGGCCTGGACGCGCCTGCAGGCGCTCGCCGCGCACGCGCAGCAGACCGGCGGCGGTTTGCACGACGACGTGCGCCTGATCCTCGTCGACGCCGAAATGCCCGAGATGGACGGTTATGTGCTGACCAAGTTCATCAAGGCGGACAAGCGTTTCGACGGCATCCCCGTGGTCATGCATTCCTCGTTGTCGTCGGAGGCGAATCGCGCCATGGGCCAGGCCGTCGGCGTCGACGCCTACGTGGCGAAATTCGATTCCGAAGTATTGGCGGACACCTTGCGTCCCCTGCTCGAACGATAGAAGAAATACCGGGAGTAGATGAATAATGGCTGATCCGAAAATGAAAATACTGGTGGTCGACGATTTCTCGACCATGCGGCGAATCGTCAGGAATCTTCTCAAGGAGTTGGGTTTCGCCAACGTCGATGAGGCCGAGGACGGCGCCATCGCGTTGCAGAAGCTGCAGAACGGAAACTTCGAGTTCGTGGTCACGGACTGGAACATGCCCAACATGGACGGGCTGCAATTGTTGCAGGCGATTCGCGCCCATCCGACGCTGTCGCGCTTGCCGGTATTGATGATTACCGCCGAGGCGAAGAAGGAGAACATCATCGCGGCGGCCCAGGCGGGCGCCAGCGGCTATATCGTGAAGCCGTTCACTGCGGCCACGCTCTCGGAAAAATTGCAGAAGATTTTCGAAAAAATGGGTGTCTGACATGAACGACACGACTTTTTCAGGCGATTCGGCCGAACTCGAAGCGCTGTTCGACAGCATCGCCGGGGGCGCGGCGGAAAACGCGGCGACTCCGGCTCCAGCTCCGACTCCGACTCCGGCTCCGCCGCCGCCCGCCGAAAATAAATCGTCGCTGATGCAACAGGCTCAGGAAACCGACGATCTGACCGAAGATTCCCGGGAACTCCAGAATCTGTTCGATACCGTCGTCTCCGGCGCCCAGGCCGCGCCGCGGGTGGACGCGACGGAAGCGAACGAGGCGAAGGAGGACGCCGCGGGCGCGAAGGAGGACGCCGCGGGCGCGGCCTGGTCGGCGCAGAACAAGGTGTTTACGCAGGTCGGGCAGATGGCCCGGCAACTGCACGATACGCTTGGCGCGCTCGGTTACGACAAGGTCCTCGAGAAGACGGTGCATGCCATTCCCGACGCGCGCGACCGCCTGAGATATATCGCCGACTTGACCGAGCAGGCGGCGTGCAAGGTCTTGAACGCCACCGACGTGGCCAATCCGCTGCAAGATGAGATCGAAGCGGGCGCCGCGCTGCTGGCCGCGAAATGGGACCGCCTGTACGCCAACGAGATGGGGGTCGAAGACTTCAAGCTGCTGGCCGGCGAAACGCGGGCGTTTCTCAAGAGCGCGGTGCCGCAGCGGACGGCGGCGACCAAGGAGCAATTGCTCGAAATCATGATGGCCCAGGATTTCCAGGACCTCACCGGACAGGTCATCAAGAAGGTCGTGGCGCTGGCCCAGGATTTTGAAACGCAGTTGATGGGCATCCTCATCGACACGATCCCCGGAGAAAAACATACCGAGTCGGTCAAGAGTCTGCTCAATGGACCCGTTATCAATGCCGAGGGGCGTTCCGACGTCGTGGTAAGCCAGCAGCAGGTAGACGATCTGCTCGACAGCTTGGGATTCTAGGAGATTCTTATGAGCGATTTTTCCGGAATGGAAGACCTCCTGCAGGATTTCCTGCAAGAGTCGAGCGACCTGCTCTCCGATGTGGACAACAAGCTGGTCGATCTGGAGAAGGACCCGGGCGACCACCGCCTGTTGAACGACATTTTCCGCGGCTTTCACACCATCAAGGGCGGCGCCGGTTTCTTGAACGCGACGGAACTGGTGAAGCTCTGCCACCTGACCGAAAGCCTGTTCGACAAGCTCAGGAATGCCGAGATGGTTCTCACCTCCGAACTGATGGACACCATCATGTCGGCGACGCAGGGCGTCCGCTCGATGTTCGGAGAACTCGGCCAGGGAGTGCAGCCGCGCGCCGCGCCGGACCAGGTGATCAACGCCCTGCGCGCCGCCTTGGACAACAAGCCCGCTCCGGTGGCTGCGGCGCCCGCGGCGGCCCCAGCGCCCGCGGCGGCGCCGGCCAGCGCGCCCGCGCCGCAAGCGGAGGAAAAACCCGCCGCTTCCGCAGCCGGGGCCGGGGCTGGAGCTGGAGCCGGGCCCGACTGGCAAGCGCTGCACGCCGCCGTGACCGGGCAGACGGAGGCCGCGCCGTCGACGGCCGTGGCGAACACCCCGGCGGAGCATCACCCGGTCGCGGCGGCGCCGGGGACCGAGGTCGCGCCGGAGGGCGAAATGACGCCGCATTTCCCTCCCGAGGGGCGGCGCGCGACCGACAAGCCCGGTTTTGTCGGCTCGGGCGCGACGTCGGGGCGGCGCTCGGAAGAAAAAGTCTCCGCGCGCGAGTCGACCATCCGCGTCGATACGGCGCGCCTCGATCAGGTATTGAACCTGTCCGGCGAAATCGGACTGACGAAAAACCGCTTGACCAGCCTGCGCGCCGACATCCTGGCGGGGCGGAACGACGCCGGAACGCTGCATGAGCTCGACCAGGCGGTGAGCCAGCTCGACCTGCTGGTTTCCGATCTGCAGAATTCGGTGATGAAGACGCGGATGCAGCCGATCGGCCGCCTGTTCCAGAAATACCCGCGGATTGCCCGCGACTTGGCGCGTCAACTCGGCAAGGACGTCGAACTGGCCCTGGTCGGCGAGGAAACCGAGGTCGACAAGACGATGATCGAGGATCTCGCCGATCCCCTGGTGCATCTGGTGCGCAACGCCGTAGACCACGGCGTCGAATCTCCGGAAGAGCGCCAGGCCGAAGGCAAGCCGGCCAAGAGCATCGTGCGCCTGGAAGCGCGCCAGGAAGGCGACCACATCGTGCTGATCATCGCCGACGACGGACGCGGAATGAATCCCGAGTATATTCGCGCCAAGGCGGTCGAAAAGGGCCTGATCCGGGAAGAAGACGCCAATACGCTGGACGACCGCCAAAGCCTGAACCTGATTTTCCTGCCCGGATTCTCGACCATGAACCAGGCTTCCGCCGTGTCGGGGCGGGGCGTCGGCATGGACGTCGTCAAGACCAATATCCAGAAGCTCAACGGCTCGATCGACATTCGTTCCGAGCCGGGCAAGGGATCGATGTTCATCATCTACCTGCCCTTGACGCTGGCGATCCTGCCGGTGCTGCTGGTTCTCCTCGGCGACCAGCCGTTTGCCCTGCCGCTTTCGATGGTGCGCGAAATCCTGCCCATCGAGAAGGACAAAATGCAGGAAGTGGGCGGCAAGGAAACGCTGGTGGTGCGCGGCGAGGTTCTGCCGGTCGTCGCGCTTTCACGCCTCTTGAGCTGGCCGCAGGTGCACACGCCGGAGTTCGGCGTCCTGATGCAAAGCTCGGAGCGCAGCTTCATCCTCTCGGTCGACAGCTTCGCCGGGCGCGACGACGCGGTGATCAAGTCGCTCGACGATTTCCGCCCGCGCGGCGTCGCCGGGGTGACCACGCTGTCCAACGGACAGATCGTCCTGATTCTCGACATGAAGGAACTGCTGGCCGACCTGAACACCCACATCGATCAGAGCTTGGGCGCCAAGCATCTCAAGGCGCTCGAATTTTCGGCGTAAGCGCCTGTTTGCGATCTTCTCCGGGAGCGCGGGGCGCCCGCCCCGCAACGGCGGCGGCAGCCCGCATAGGCTGGGGTGAGCGGAGCGAACCCCTGCGATACCTCGTCACATTCGGGCAGGGATGGATA
>JAISQQ010000210.1 GCA_031274075.1 Accumulibacter sp. | reverse complement strand
GGCTTCCGCCCCGCAACAGCGGTGGTGTCACTCCCCCGGTCATTGCGGGGCAGAAGCCCCGCGCTCCCAGGTTCTTTCCATTTCACGCACCGAGCCGGCGAACAGGAGGCGAGAAGTTTCCGGGGGCTGGTCTTGGCCCGGTTGGGCGTGGGCGCAAAATCGTCGCAAAACCGTAGGGCGGGAAAGCGCCGCGCCTCCCGCCGGTCCTTTTTACGGCGCACCGCGCCGCACGATTCAAAGGCCGCCGAATAATAGTGGCGGCGGCTGCGCCGCCGGAGAGAACGACCGGCGGGAGGCGCTGCGCTTTCCCGCCCTACGGTTTTGCGACGATTTTGCGCCCACGCCCAAACGGGCCAAGACCAGCCCCCGGTAACTTATCGCCTCCTGTTCGCCGGCTCGGTGCGTGACATGGAAAGAACCTGGGAGCGCGGGGCTTCTGCCCCGCAATGACCGGGGGAGTGACACCACCGCTGTTGCGGGGCGGAAGCCCCGCGCTCCCGGCAAACCCCGCGCTCCCGGCGTGTCGTATCGATCGATCCGGGCGCTGGCCGAATATTCATCGATTTGCGCGAGCATCCCCGCTTGCCTCCGCGTCGGGTTTTTACCCAGGCGGGGCAATTTGAGGCGCTGGGAAAACGCCGATGCGTTGGACATGATCCACAAAATCCGAAAATACTCGAAGAATCTGAGTTTTTTCTTGACTACGGATTAAGGAATCCTTAGTATTTGAATGAACTCTTCATCAGTAGTGCTTGTTTCATGGGCGGTTTTTTCTTCGGAGCAAATTATGGTATATAAATCTGTCATAACATTCCTGGCGTTCGCATGCCTCGGTCTGACGGGATGCGCCGCCCGCTACGCCGATGTACCGGCGCCGACCCGTTTCCCCAACGAGGGCCAGCAGAAGTTGCAGGCGGCCCGTCATTGGCAACTGATCGCCGATCATTTCGCCGGACAACTGGTCAATACCCTGGGCAGTTCGCTGGGCGGACGCGCGCTCTACGTGCCGCAGCCCGGCGGCGAACAGGCATTCGTCCAGGGCTTCCGCGAATTGCTGATCACTTCACTGGTAGCCAAGGGCGTGCCGGTCGCGGTGGAGGCGTCCGGCGCGCTGACCGCCGACGTGCGCTACAACATTTACGCCTTCGATCCCGATCGCCTGAAGGATACCTATTACTACGGCGAGGCGACGATGTTGGCCGCCAACTTGTGGGCCTTGGGCGGCGCGCTGCATGGCATCATTTCCGCGAATAACGCCACGGGAGTGGTGGTAGGCAGTTCGCTGGTGACCGCCGCGGCGTGGGCGGACGGAATGGGCTGGCTGGCCAACGAGGGATTGGGGAAAGGGCGTTTCGCGTCCGGCCCGGTGCCGAGTTCGGAGATACTGCTCACCGTTTCGGTGGCGGACGGCGGTCTTATCGTCAGCCGGTATTCCAGCATTTACTACACGGCCGACGAGGATTCCCGCTTGTACTGGGAACGTTCGGGCGGCACGAACATGCCGGTGGTCGGCGATTGCGATCCGGGGAGGACATTATGCGCGCCTTGAAACTCCTGCCTTTTATGGCGCTGGCCCTGGCCAGCCTGCTGCTGGCGGCCTGCGAAACGATGGGGTCCGGCGCCAATGGCGAACCCGATCCGACCTATGAAGAAGCGGCCAACGACTTGTTCCGCCCGACCAACTACTCGGCGACCGATGCCTTGATGGGCCGGAAGCCGGGTCCGGCGAGCGCTTCCAACCAGTCGTCCGCGTTTTCCGCCTTGATCGTGACCACCCTGGCCGATGTCAATGCCCTGGAGAAATCGTCGCCGCTGGGCCGCCTGATCTCGGAGCACATCGCTTCCCGATTGACCCAGAACGGACACAAGGTCGTCGAGTTGAAAATGCGCAACAGTGTCTACATGAAGCGCAACGAGGGCGAATTCGTGCTCACCCGGGAAATCAGGGAAGTCGCCGCCGAGCACAACGCGCAAGGCGTCATCGTCGGTCTCTATGCCGAAAGCGCCCGCTTCGTGCAAGTCACGCTCAAGCTGATCGACCCGGCGACCGGCCTGGTGCTGTCCTCGCACGACTACGCGCTGCCGCTCGACAAACAGGTGAGGAGCCTGCTGCGCCGATCGGCGTCTTATTGAGCGCGAAAACGCGAACGAAGCCCTTCGCGCAGTACGCCGAGGGGCTTCGTCGTTTCAGGGCCGAAGCCTTGTCCCCACGGGTTGCCGATCCTTGACATCTGATCCCTGCCCGCAGGGCGATGCCCCCGCATCCCCAGCTTCCGATTGACTGAATTGCCCGGCCGGATCGACAATTGCGCGTTTCAATCCACGTCCGGCCTGGCCGGACGAAACAGCATGGAAGGCCGCTCTCCCATGCGCGATCATCCCCCGGAAGGGGGAGGTTTCTAAGAAGCTGTTTTAGAAATCGGAAAGACGTTTGAGAAGCAGATGGATCATCCAGAGTAGGGCGCGCTCTCCGAGCGCGCCGGGGGGCGGCGGTTTCGGAGAAACCGCCCTACCTTCACCCAGGCTTGAATTGAGGTTTTTGGGATCAAAGCATTTCTCGTACCCATTTTTTTTAAAACAGCTTCTAAGGGATTCACGCAAGATTTTATTGGAATAAGGGAGGAGAGGTACATGACAAGCAACACGACGCTCGCGATCGTGGCGTTTCTGCCGATTCTGGTGGCCCTCGTGCTCATGGTGGGCTGCCG
>JAISQQ010000203.1 GCA_031274075.1 Accumulibacter sp. | reverse complement strand
TCCATTTTCGGGCAGGGTTCCGCGGGATGAATGAAAAGCTCAATTCCGGCATCGACAAGACACTGAGCATCCTCGAATTCATTTCCCGGAATTCGCGGGGCGTGTCGCTGGCGGACCTCGTCAAGTCGGTCGGCATACCGAAGACGACCGCTTTCCGCATTCTGGGAATACTCCTGGCGCGCGAATACGTCAGTTGGGACCGGGACAGCGAAAAATATTCCATAGGACTCAAGACGCTGGAGATCGGCTTGAGCGGCCTGATCGGACAGAACATCGTCGAAATCTCCATTCCCTATATGCAGGAACTGTCCTCGACCTTGGGAGAAACGTCGTTCCTGGGGGCGTACAACAACGGCGACGTGGTCTACCTGTACAAGGTAGATGGCACCCAGTCGATGGTCACCCGCTGCACGCTCGGCAGCCGCCGCCCGGCCTACTGCACGGGCCTGGGCAAGGCCATCCTGGCCAACCTGCCGATCGAGGAGTCGGAGCGGATCTTCGAGAAGCCGCTGGAAAAGCTGACCGACAAGACGATCGTCGAGCGCATCCGGCTGCTGGAGGAATTCGCCTGGATCCGCCTGAACGGCTACGCGATCGATGACGAAGGCATCGAATACGGCTTGTACTGCCTGGCGGTCCCGGTGCACGACTATACGGGCCGGGTCGTCGCCGCGATCAGCGTTTCCGGGCCGGTCGAGCGCATGAACGGAAACCGGGAGCGGATCATCGGGAAATTGCAGTCGATCGGAGGATCGGTTTCGAGACGTCTCGGCTATATCGAGGCCATGAAGGGCCGGTTCTGAGGCGCCGGACCGCCCTGCCGCGCCGTCCTTGGGGCGGCCATGATTCATGACAGAGACGTTCCGCGGTCTGGGGTGTTGTCGATATGGGTTTTTTTAACGGACAGGAGAAAGTAATGGCAAGCAAGGACAAGTTGTCGGTATTGTTGGCGATCATGGATCAATCGGTGATCCCGGTGTTCTATCACCCGGACGAGGAAGTGTGCCTGAACGTGATCCAGGCCTGCGCCAACGGTGGCTGCAAATGCGTGGAATTCACCAACCGCGGGGATTTCGCGGCGGACGTCTTTCTCAGGGTGAGCAAGCACTTCGCCAAGGCCGACCCGAGCGTGATCATGGGCGTCGGTTCGGTGGTCGACGCGCCGACGGCGGCCTTGTACATCGCCTACGGCGCCAAATTCGTCGTCGGTCCCCTGCTCAACGCCGAAGTCGCCCGCGCCTGCCACCGCCGCGGTGTTCCCTACAGCCCCGGCTGCGGTTCCGCCAGCGAAATCGGCGACGCCCAGGAACTCGGCTGCGACCTCATCAAGGTTTTCCCCGGCGCTTCGGTCGGCGGCCCCGACTTCGTCAAGAGCGTCATGGGCCCGATGCCCTGGACGCGCATCATGCCCACCGGCGGTGTCGAACCCACCGAGGAATCGCTGCGCAAATGGTTCGGCGCCGGCATCGTCGCCTGCGGCGTCGGCTCCAACCTGATCACCAAGAAACTTCTCGAAGCCAAGGACTACAAGGGCCTCGAAGAAAACGTCCGGCAGACCATTGCCCTGGTCAAGCGCGTCAAGGCCGAACTGGCGGCCAAGAAGTAAAGCCATCCAGACTTCCATGACCCCCCCTGAGCACGGTAGGCCCGGCGAAAACCCGGATCGGTTTTTTGCCGGGCCGCCGTGCTCGAAACCGCTTTTTAAGGACTTCCACCATGAGCGAACTCATCATCAAACCGGCCGACCAGGCCCAATGGGACTGCGTCTCCTTCGGCGAAATCATGCTCCGCTTCGACCCCGGCTTCGGGCGCGTGCGCAATGCCCGCAGCTTCCAGGTCTGGGAAGGCGGCGGCGAATACAACGTCGCCCGCGCCATGAGAAAATGCTGGCAAAAACGCGCCGCCGTCGTCACCGCGCTGCCCAAGAACGATCTCGGCTGGCTGGTCGAAGACTTCATCATGCAAGGCGGCGTCGACATGCGCCACTGCATCTGGCGCGACTTCGACGGCCTCGGCAAGAACACCCGGGTCGGCCTCAACTTCACCGAAAAAGGCTTCGGCGTCCGGCCCGCGCTCGGCTGCGCCGACCGTGGCTACACCGCCGCCTCGCAAATCAAGCCCGGCGAAGTCAACTGGGAAAAACTCTTCGGCGAAGAAGGCGTGCGCTGGTTCCACACCGGCGGCATTTTTGCCGCGCTCGCCGCCAATACCGCCGAAGCCGTCATCGAAGCCGTCGAAGCCGCCAAGAAATACGGCACCGTCGTCTCCTACGATCTCAACTACCGCGCCTCGCTGTGGAAGAGCCAGGGCGGCAAGGAAGCCGCGCAGCGCGTCAACCGCGCCATCGCCCGGCACGTCGACGTGATGATCGGCAACGAGGAAGACTTCACCGCCTGTCTCGGCTTCGAGGTCGAAGGCACGGACGAACACCTGACCAAGATAGAGACCGAAAGCTTCAAGAAAATGATCCAGGCCGCCGTGGCCGCCTTCCCCAATTTCAAGGTCGCGGCAACCACGCTGAGGAAAGCCACCACCGCCACTTTCAACGACTGGTCGGCGCTGCTGTACTACCAGGGGCAGTTGTACCAGTCGATGCAACGGCCCAACCTGGAAATCTACGACCGGGTGGGCGGCGGTGACGGCTTTGCCTCGGGGCTCATCTACGGCTTCCTGGAAGGCAAGGGGCCGCAGGCGGCGGTGGAGTACGGCGCGGCGCACGGCGCCCTGGCGATGACCACGCCGGGCGACACCTCGATGGCGCGCGTCGAGGAAGTCGAAGCCGCGATGAAGGGCAAGGGCGCGCGCGTCATTCGCTGAGGCCGGGCGGCGACGGCAAGACGGCCTCGCGTTGCGGGGCCGTTTTTTTGGCGGGCGATTGGCGGAAGACGTTTCCAGGGCGTTTGGGTGCGGACCGCGGCTATTTCCATGCCGTCATTCCTTTGTTTGCCGGAGTCCAGGAATCTTGACGAATGGACTGGATCCCGGCCTGCGCCGGGACGACGCCTCCATGCCCATGCCAACGTCCCGGCGACGATCGGCGCGATTGACCGGGGTGCCGGAACATGAGAAAACGATCGAGCCGACGGGAGGCCGCCATCCGGGAGTCTATTTCCCGCCTCTGCCGCTTGCCAGGTAGATCCCGCTGGCGACGATGATCAGGCTCCCCAGGAGCGAACCCGTGTCGGGAATTTCCCCGAAGAACAGCAAGCCGAAGGCCATGGCCCAGACGAGCTGCGTGTAGGTGAACGGCGCGGCCACCGCCGGCGTCATGCGCTGGAATACCTCGATCAGCAGATAGTGTCCGATGCCCACCACCAGCCCCATGCAAATCATCATGACGGCGTGAATGGGCGCCGGCGTCGTCCAGCTCGACTGCCAGGTCAGGCCGGTAATCACCGCGCCGGTCAGGCCGGTGATGAAATGCGTAGTGACGGGATTTTCCGAGCCTCTGAACTTGCGCGTAATGATCTGATAAAGGCTGGTGCAGCACGCCGAGAAAAAGGGGAAAAGCGCCGCGGGCTGCAGCATGCCCCCGCCGGGCCGGACGATGACCAGCACGCCGCCGAAACCGATGACGATGGCCAGCCAGTTGCGAGGCTCGACTTTTTCGCCCAGCAAGGGCGCCGAAAGCGCGGCCACCAGCAGGGGCGCGAGAAAATTGATCGCCGTGGTGTCCGCCAGGGGGAGGTAGCGCAAACCGGTCATGAACAGGAAAGCCGTCCCGAGCAGGAACAGGGCACGCACGACCTGCAACACCGGGCGGCGGGTTCTTACCAGGTTCAGGCGCATGCGCGGGCCGAACACCGCCAGCATGAACGCCACATGCACTAGGTAGCGGGCCCACAGGAGTTCGCTGACCGGGTAATGGCGCGTCAGGTATTTGGAGAGGGCGTCGTGGATCACGAACAGCAGCATGCTGACCAGGACGAGAGCGATGCCCCGCCTGCGCTCGGAAGCGAAGACGCGGGCGAGCAGGAATTTCATC
>JAISQQ010000202.1 GCA_031274075.1 Accumulibacter sp. | reverse complement strand
CGCGATCTGGCAAACGTGGGTATTGAGCGTGCCTTGCTTCCAGTGGTGGAGCAGATAACCCGGCGTTTCCAGGCGGAATTCGTCGCCGCCTTTTTCACCGAGGTCGAGTTCCATTTGCATTGATACGGCGGGAGCCGTCACGGCCATGATTCCCATCCATTGACTTGAAATGGGCCGGTGGATATGACCGCAGCAAAGGCGTGTTTGCGGATTTTTTCGGAGAATGGCGGCCAGGGCGTCCACGTTTTCGACGGCAACGTCCATGACCGGCAAGCCGGTGGCGAAAGGCGGATGGTGCATGAACAGCAGGGTCGGCGCATCGGGCTTTCGCGCCAGGGTTTTATCCAGCCAGGCCATCACCGGCGGGTGGCAATGACCGTCGTGAGAGCCTGGATGCATGCTGTCGATCATCACCAGGCGCAGCGGACCGTCTTCCACGGTATAGCAGAGGTAGGGAGCGACGTCCGGATCCGCCGGACACCATTCCGGTAGAATATCCCGCATCCGGTCGCGCCGGTCGTGATTGCCGGGAATCGCGTAAGTCGGCCAGGCCAGCGACGAAACGGCCGCATGCAGGATACGATAGGCATTCGGGTCGCCGTTGTCCGCGAGGTCTCCGGTGAGCACGAGGACATCGGGGGGTTGTGCCAGATTTTTCAAGTGGGCGACGGCGACATCGAGGCAGTGGTGGGTGTCTACGACCCGGAACGACAGGCGGTCGTCGCCGCGCACATGAAAATCCGAAAGTTGCATGACGCGCATGGTGGGTAAATTCCTCATGCCGGTTTCGACGCGGCCAGCAGGCCCGCGTTTTGCCGCTTCTGGATGCAATGGGCCGACAGCGCGCTGGTACTGGCCGCGACCAGGACGAACAGGCAGATATACAGGGGATTGCCGTCGTTCCACTGGATAAACGCCGTGCATAAGCCCGGCACGATGCCCGCGACCAGGAAACCGGGAAACTGATAGACGATGGAGATGCCGGTGTAGCGCACCTGCGCCGGGAAGAGATTCGAGAACAAGGCCGCTTCGGGGCCGAACACGCCGGCGTAAAAGACGCTGAGCGGGATGCTGATAGCCAGGGCGATGAGCAGGACGTTGCCGCCGCTGTTGCCCATCAGCCAGAACGACGGGAAGACGGACAGTCCGCAGGCGATGCTGGCGAGGCAGTAAACACGTCCGACGCCATAGCGGTCCGCCAGACGCCCCGCCCACAGGATGAACGGACACATGATCAGCGCGGCCAGCATCACGATGGTCAGCGCCTCGGTACGCGACACCTTGACGTATTGCACCAGATAGGTGATGGAAAATACCGCGAGAACGTTGAAGAACACGCCGTCGATCCAGCGCGCGCCAATGCCGAGCGCGATGTTGCCGGGATAGGTTTTGCAGACGGCCACGATGGGCAAGACCTTCTTTTTGGTATCGCCCTGTTCCTCGGCCTTGCGGAATTCTGGCGTTTCGAGGATGTGCATGCGCACATAGAGCGCAATCCCGATCAAGACGACGCTGATCAGGAAGGCAAAGCGCCAGCCCCAGTCAAGGAACTGTTCGTTGCTCAGGGTGTAGGACAGCAGCGCGACCATCCCCGACGACAGGCACAGTCCGGTGGCGAGTCCCATCTGTGGAATGCTGGCGTAGAAGGCTTTTTCCCTGGGGCTGGCGTATTCGTAGGTCATCAGCACCGCGCCGCCCCATTCGCCGCCGAGGGCGAGCCCCTGGCCCAGCCGGAGCGTTTGCAGAAGGATCGGCGCGGCGATGCCGATCGCCGCATAGGTCGGAACGAGTCCGATACCCATGGTGGCCAGCCCCATGATCAGCATGGTGATGACGAGCATGCTCTTGCGCCCGAACCGGTCGCCGAAATGGCCAAACACGAATCCGCCGAACGGCCGGGCGAGATAACCGATGGCGAAGGTGCTGTAGGCCAGGATCGTTCCCATGAACGGATCGGTGGTAGGGAAAAAAAGCTTGTTGAACACGATGCCCGCGACAACTCCGTAAAGGAAGAAATCGTACCATTCGATCGTCGCGCCCAGCAGACTGGCCAACACCACTTTCCGGATTTCCCGCTTTGACGGGCCGGTTTTTTCCTGCGCTGAATGACTCATGATGACAAGCTCCCATTTTCAGGCGTCACGCATTGGGCGCGACGGCCTGTTTGTTAAAAAATTTAACTACACAATGATGCGTTGAGTATTCTTAACTAAATACTGTTAAAAATTAGGAACTCCTTGTGATCTTTTACCAAGACGGATTTCCGATACAGCGCGGATAATGCTGGCACAACACGGATTTTCCTGTCAAGGGCTTTTTTGAGTTCAGCAAAAATTTTTTTAATTTGTGATTAAAAATTTTAACAAACCCAAAGCGCATCAAGGCGGAAAGCGAGGTTCGCGTTGAAATCGACACGTTTGACAGCCGCTCCGGCCGCCCCTATGCTGCGGGTTCCGGTTTCGGGGACACAACAAAGGGAAAGAAAAAGCGCGTGCAATCGTCGGCAACGAAAACCTCCGTGCACAAGCCTCGCTCCGCTTCCCGCAGAGTCACGCTGAGCGACGTCGCCAAGCTCGCGGGAGTTTCTCCGGCGACCGTGTCGATGATTCTGAGCGGGCGCGAAGGCGTATCCTTCTCGGATGAAACCGTGGCCGCCGTGCGCGCGGCGACGGCGGCCCTGCGCTACAAAACCGTCGCCGGACGCCGCATGGCGTCCGCTGTCCGGGAAACGGCCGAGCCGGAAAAACCGACGATTCTGATCGTATGTCCCAATGTCCTGAATCCGTATTACAACACCCTGGTCCAGGCGATCCAGCAATCCGCCGCGCAAAAGAACCACAGCGCCTGCGTGCATATCACCTACCGCAGCCGGGACAGCGAACTCGCGGCCCTGCGCCTGGCCGAAAGCGCCGGCTTCGCGGGCATCATCTTCACCATGATCGCCTATCCCGAGGACGTCATTGCGCACATCGACGCGCGCACGCCGGTGGTGGTCATCGCCGACCGCCGGACGAACCTCGACGTCGATACCGTGGAACTGAACAATTACGACGCCGGAAGCCAGATCGCCCGGCATATGCACGAACTGGGCCATCGGCACATCGCCTACGTTTCCACCTCGCTCGATCAGGCCAATTCAGCGCGCACCCAACGGCTCAAAGGTCTGCAAGAAACCTTCCTGGCCCTCGATCCCGAAGGCGCGGTGGTGGTGAAAAGCCGGGACATCTCCACCGAGATGGAACGCGACAACATGGAAATCGAATACGCCGTGGGCTACGAATTGGCGCGCAAATGCTTTGCCGACCCAAGAATCACCGCCCTCGTCGCGATCAACGACATGGTGGCCTACGGCGTGATCGACGCCGTGCGCGAGGCGGGCCTCAAGGTTCCGGAGGATTACAGCGTCTGCGGATTCGACAACATCCTGCCGTCCCGCTTTGCCGGAGTGTCGCTGACGACGATCGAACATTACATGCAGGACCGGGGACACATTGCCTTCGACATCCTGTACGCCAAGATGAGCGGCGCGGCGTCGGACCGGAACATCACCCGCGTGGAGGTCAAGAATCAATTGATCGTGCGTTCATCCACCGCGCCGCCGCGCCGTGGA
>JAISQQ010000076.1 GCA_031274075.1 Accumulibacter sp. | reverse complement strand
CGGCCTGACGAGCGCCGACGAGATCGAGCACCGTGCCACAAGCGCCCTGGCGGGCTACATCGGCGGTCAGGCCATGCTGAAACTGAATCTGCGGGATGCGCTCGTTCTGGCTCGCGTGGTCGAAAGCGAACGAATTGCGGCATTGCGATTGGCCGAACTGCCTCGTCTGGAAAAACCTTGAACCTACCGCAGAGGTGAGCGTGGGGGCTCATCCTGTACCGCCCCGAGACGCACGGGCCGCGTTGCTCCTCTTTGCAGGC
This sequence comes from Accumulibacter sp., assembly GCA_031274075.1. Taxonomy (GTDB): domain Bacteria; phylum Pseudomonadota; class Gammaproteobacteria; order Burkholderiales; family Rhodocyclaceae; genus Propionivibrio. The sequence goes on along the minus strand of JAISQQ010000076.1, from coordinate 16,984 downwards.
ATGAGCCTGCCGCATCGTCGCGCCTTGCCAGCACGCTCCGGGACGGCCCATCCGGGCACGTCCATCTGCGGTTTCTAGGATGATCGTCCTGGAAGAGCTGCAAAAGCGCTACGGCGAACGCCTGGCGCTGGCCGGGGTCAGCCTGCATGTCCAGCCCGGCGAACTGTTCGCCTACCTGGGACCGAACGGCGCGGGCAAATCGACCACCATCCGCATCCTGGCCGGCCTGACCCGCCTTTCCGGCGGCCGCGCGGTCATCGGCGGCGTCGACATCGAGGCCGATCCGCGGGCCGCCCGGCGGCAGTGCGGATTGGTCGTCCAGCACGCCAACGTCGATAACGAGCTGTCGCTGGCCGACAACATGGATATCCACGGCCGCCTGTTCGGCATGCCGGCGGACGAGCGCGCGCGGCAAACGCGGGAACTGCTCGCCTACGTCGATCTCGGCGAGCGCCGCGGCCAGCGCGTCGCCACCCTGTCCGGCGGCATGAAGCGGCGGCTGATGATCGCCCGCGCCCTGATGCACCGCCCGAAAGTCCTTTTTCTCGACGAGCCGACGGCCGGCCTCGACGCCGACATCCGCCGCCGTCTGTGGGGCCTGATCAAGAGCATCCAGGCCGACGGCGCGACGATCTTCCTGAGCACGCACTACATCGAGGAAGCGGAATTCCTTGCCGACCGCGTCGCCTTCCTCGACGCCGGCCGGCTGCGCGCGCTCGACACGCCGGCGGCGCTGAAAACCAGGGTCGGCGAATGGGCCGTCGACCGGCCAAGCCAGGACGGCCTGCGCAGCGATTACTTTTCCGACCACGGCGCGGCAAAATATGCGGCAAACCACGCAGCCAGCGTTTCCAGCGGCGCGTTCACGCTGCGCCGCGTCAGCCTGGAAGACGCCTTCCTGCGCATGACCGGAAAGGAGCCGCCACCATGCTGAACGGCTGGAACGGTTGGAATGTTTGGAATGTTTGGAATGGCTGGAACGGTTTCGTCGCCGTCTACCTGCGCGAGACGCGGCTGCTGCGCCGGCGCTTCTTCCGCCACCTGGCTTCGATGATGGTGCCGCCGCTGCTCTACCTCGTCGCCTTCGGCACGGCGATGGGATCGCATTCGCCGCTGCCGGGCCGAAGCTATCTCGAATTCCTGCTTCCCGGCCTGGTGGCCATGACCAGCATGACGCAAGCCTACGGCATCGCCGGCGAAATCAACGTCGCGCGCTTCTACCTGCACGTCTTCGAGGAATTCCAGGCGTCGCCGATCGGCAGCGCCGCCTACGTGCTCGGCGAAGTCTGCGCCGGCGTTACGCGCGCCGCCCTGGGCGTCGCCGCGATTCTCGCCATCGCCTTCGTCTTCTCCATCGGCGTCCGGGTCGACGCCTGCCTGCTGCTCGCCGCCGCGCTGAACGCCGCCGCCTTCGCCTCGCTCGGCGTGTTCCTGGCGATGATCGTCAAGTCGCACGCCGACCAGGCGCTGCTGGTGTCCTTCGTCATCACGCCGATGTCCTTTCTCGGCGGCACGCTCTTCCCGGTCGAGAACCTGCCCGGATGGGCGCAGACCCTGGTCTACCTGCTGCCGCTGACGCACGCCGCCGACGCCCTCCGCCGCGCGTCCCTCGGCCTGCCCGCCGACCCCGCGAACTTCGCCCTCCTCGCCGCCGCCACCGCGCTGTTTTTCATCCTCGCGCTCTCCTCCGTCGATCATGCCCGCGATTGACGGCTTTGAGCCTGTAAGTAGTTGAAAGAAGGCGTTTATATTCAATTTATTATGACGAGTCCAGGGCGATCGCGTATGACTTTTAGGGAGCAGACAGGCCGATGGAAGGCGTTCGGCGGTTTGCGTCGGGAAGGCCGGCTGGGTTTCCTGGGAGGCCCGACGATTGGGTTCATTTCTTCATGCGCGGCGAAAGACCTTTTCGCCGGCACATAACGACTTGAATATAAAAGATTTTTGGTGTTTACGACATTTGCGTATGCGATAGCCCTGGTTTTGCCATGCCCTTTCTCCCTCCAATAGCCATCAGGCTGCTTGTCGTCTGGGTCACGACGCGCTGCCAGTTGCGCTGCCGCTACTGCTACATGAGCGCGGGCGACGTGCCGGAGGTCAATCTCGATGAACGCTCCTTCGCCGCCGCCGCGAGGAATCTCGGGCTGGGTCCCGGCGCCGAAGTGCAGATCGCCGGCGGCGAACCGCTGCTCGTCCCGCGTGTCGTCGAAAACGTCATCGCACAGGCGCGCGGCCTCGGCGTCGCGCGCATCGGCGTGCAGACCAACGGCGTCGCCATCGACCAGAGCTTCATCGATCTCGTCAAGCGTCATCGTCTGGCCGTCGGCGTCAGCCTCGACGGCCCGCCGGCGGTCAACGACCGCGTGCGCGGGCGCGGCGGCGACGTGCTGCGCGGCCTCGCCCGGCTGGAGGCGGCGGGCATTCCATTCGGCGTCACCGCCGTCGTTTGCCGCGACACGGTCGCCGCCCTGCCCGATCTCGGCCTGCTGCTCGCCGGGTTCGCGCAGGCGCGTTCGCTCGGCCTCGACATCCTGCGCCCGGCCGGCCGCGCCCGCGAACAGGACCTCGCCTCGCCGTCCGCCCTGCGCCGGGCCTTCGCCGCGCTCGCCGAGCGCCTGGAATGGGTCAACCGCCGACGCCAATCGCCGCTCCGTTTGCGCGAACTGGCCGCCGCCGACTGCGGCGGGAGCGCCGGCAACTCCAGCCATTGCCCGAGCGAATCCGGCCTCGGCGCGGCGCTGACCGCCGACGGCGCCCTCTACCCCTGCGCCTCGCTCGCCGGCCGGCCGGAATACCGCTGCGGCACGGCGAGTGCGCCGGACTACGCCCGCTTGCGCCGCGGCCTGCCGCCGGACACCTCGGCGTGCGGCGCGTGCGCCGCCACCGCCTGCCGCGACCGCTGCCCGTCGCTCGCCCTGCTCTCGCCGCGCGCCAGCCGGCTCGACTGTCTGATGCGGCTGTTTCGGGGGTCAGATGACAGAGGACAGGGATCAGGGATCAGTAATTCATGCGGCGGCAAAGCCGCCGGTAACTGGACTGACATCTGATCCCTGCCATGTACAACGTCAGCCATCTCGTCTCCGAAATAAAACTGGTGGATTACGTCAAGGGTTATCGCGATGCGCCGCGGTTCATGGAGTATTGCAAGGCGTGCAAGCGCTACAACGCCTGCTGGTCGTGCCCTCCATTCGAGTTCGATACCGAGGAATATATTTCTCCTTATGAGAGGGCGTATATCATCGGAACAAAAATCGTTCTGGATGAAAACACGATCAAGGAGAACAAGGGCTGGGAAGCGTGTAAAGAAACGGCCTGCGCCATCCTGGAGAAAGTCCGTCCCGGTCTGGATGGAACGCTGTTGGAGCTGGAGAGACAATATCCCGTCGGCAAGGCGTTCTTCGCGGGCACGTGTCATGTCTGTCCAGCGGGTACGTGCGCCCGTATCAAGGGACAAGCCTGCGTCGCTCCGGAAAGAACCCGTCCGTCGCTTGAATCCTTTGGTTTCGATATCGGCAAAACCTCGGCAGAGTTGTTGAATATCGAATTGAAATGGAGCAAGGACGGCGTTCTTCCGGAATACCTTACGCTGGTAAGCGGATTTTTCAGTGTGAAACAAATCGAATTTCCAGAAGAATGGATCAGAGTCATTTGAAATTCCCGGAATGACGAGCGGACGACGCCAAATAATAGGGCGTCAAATAATACGGTTAATTTCAAGATTCAATCGTGGTCTATCCCCTATCATTTCTTGATCTTCTGCAACACGGCGTCCCGAATAGGCGGATTCCGATCTCTTGCTTTTCTTGGCAGCAGAACGCCAAGAGGACCCGCAACCAACCGACAAGCGATACGTATGGCGGATGCCTCGATTGCATTTAAGACTAGCCGTTCGTTCACCGATGTGGTGTAATGTGATGCAATTGTCCGGAGGATCGCTGATGACGACGCAAGCACTGCAGGTAACGCCACCAACGACTGAACCAAAGAGCATCAGGGCGTCGGTTAGTTTTCCAAGCGATCTATACGAGACGCTAGAAAAAATCGCCAGAGACAAGAAGGTATCTGTGGCTTGGGTCGTCCGGGATGCTTCTGAAAAGTACGTCAACGAGCAGTGGCCGCTGCTTGCTGGCAAGGAATAAAAAGTGAGTGTCGTGTACGTCGAATCTGACCACCATCTAGTGTAGTATTTCGTTCTTAATAGAGCTTTTAATCAGCGATAACACTTTGTATTCATTGAGTTTTGTATGGTTCAATTAGCGCGCAACACTACACTAGATTTGCAAATGCCATTGGATGGCCAGTCGGAACCTGAACAGCAAACAGTGAGTTTGGCCGTGCCGCGCAAAGGGCATGTGCTTTCAACCATCGCAGAGCAGTATGGCGCACCTATGCGTCAAGCCTCTGCGCTTCTGTCTGGTGCCTTGTCGGCAGAGTCGGCTGATGCAGTTTGGCATCGCTTGTATGTACGGCGCAGAGTCGAGCCTGGATCCCATCAATTGCGCTCGCCAAAAGATCTGGCTGCATGGATGGCGGTGGGCGCATGGACGGCGGGCGTGGCTACTGGACGTCTGCGAGAAAATGCGACCTTGGTCGAGGCCGAGATTTGGTTTCTCGGTGGCATCACCCAAGCCGGGCTCATCTCCCTGGTACCCGACCGCGTGCGCGTGGAAGCCGAGGTGGCGCTGCACGGCATTGCCAATCGCCAAGCGCTGCTAGAACTGCTGCCCTACGTTCTCGATCCTCATGGCGAAGGCAGCCGCATGAGCGTCATGCTCCGGCCGGAAACGGCGTCGGCGCGGGCGCGCAAGAAGGCAGATGGCGTGTTTTACACGCCAGCCGATGTCGCCGCTTTCATGGCCGAACGCATCGTCCAGAGCCTGAGCGACGATGCTATGCCGCTGACAATGTTCGATCCGGCATGTGGAAGCGGCGTATTCCTGCGGGCAGTCCTGACCGAGCTAAAACGTCGGCATCCAGGTGTCGATGCATTCGATCTTGCATGCTCATACCTGTATGGAGCGGATGTTGATCCGTGGGCCATTAATGCTGCGGCCCTAGTCGTTCTGGTCGACAGTTTCGAGTCGGTGGAGGCGCGAGGTCTTGCACCGGTAGCGGCTTGGCACGCACTGCGCCTGAACCTCGTGCACATGGACACGCTGCGCCTTGATCCGGGCAGGGCCGTGCCCCATGACGACCCCGAACGCATCGCACGCCTGGCGTGCCGGGCAGCGTTGAAAGCGGGTACGCTGCCCGAGGTAGAAGGCGAGCTTCCGCCGTCGGGGCCGATCGGGTTTCAGGCCGTGTTTCCCGAGATCGCAGAGGGTGCGCGTGTCGTCATCGGAAATCCGCCCTACGCAAGTCTTGGAGATACCACCGATTTTCTCTCGTTGAGCAAGCGCTTCGAGACGTTCCAAGCGGCGCCGAAATCGACCTCCGACATATACCCGTTGTTCGTTGAGCAGATGACGCGACTGACGGCACCTGATGCGCATGGTGGCGCGATGGTCTTGCCGCTTTCCTTGGCGTCCAACACGAGTCGCCAGTTTCTGGCGCTACGCCGTCTCCTTGCGCGCACACCCGGGCACTGGCAATTCGCCTTCTTCGACCGTGAGCCGCATGCGCTCTTCGGGGAGGATGTGAAAACGCGCAACGCCATTGCGCTGTGGGTGCGACAGGGCTGCGAATCCGACGTCCGTATTTCGACCGGGCCATTGCGGAAGTGGCGCGGTAACGACCGGGCCCGTATGCTGGCAGGCATCAATTTCACACCGATTAATGCCGACATCCGGTTGGGCATTCCTAAACTCGAAGGCGCGATGCAGTCCGAGGTTCTGGCGCGCTTGGTCGAATTGCGATACACGCTTGTGCATGCCACGCCGCATATTGGTCGCGCGACGCTTGAACAAGCGATGCGGGAGATCGATGCCAAGACGGTTTTCGTTGCCGCCACCGCATACAACTTCCTCAGTGTTTTCCTGCGTCCCACGTCGCATTCATTGAGTGACGAAAACGTGTTCACCGAGAACCCATTGCAGGCTATCGCATGCCCATCGCCGGAGGTTACCCTCCAAATTTTCGCGTTGCTCAGCAGCCGATTCGCGTTCTGGTGGTGGCATGTTCATGGTGATGGTTTTCACGTATCCAAACACGTCATCGAGACGATACCTGTCGGTGGAGTGCTTGATTGCGCTGAACATGCAACGGAGTTGGCGCAGTTGGGCGCGTTGCTCTGGAGCGAGATATCGGTCAGCCCTATCGTCAGCCGCAACCGTGGCAAGACGTCACTCGGCTTCTCAGCTGTGACTTCACCACTACGCAGCAAGATCGACGCGCTACTCGTCAGAGCACTTGGCCTGCCATTCGAATTTACCCATGAACTGGAACGGTTCTGCGAGGGCGTGACCCGTGCGCGAACATCGCCGGGCACCGAAAGATAACGAGAGGATCGATTTCATGAGCCACAAACCGTCGGCCGAGGACAAGGAAAAAAGCAAGCTCACCAAGGAGGAGTGGCGGGACTACACCAAGACCGTATGGTCGATTGCCAACACGAGTCATGAAGACCATCCCGCTGTATTCCCACTTGAGATTCCGCATCGGCTTACCAAGCTGTTCAGCTTTTATGGTGAAACCGTGCTGGACCCCTTCGCCGGAACCGGAACCACTGCCAGGGCAGCCATCCCGTTGGGCCGCCGTGCCATCTGCGTAGATCAGAACGCAGGCTACACGAAGATCATCAAAAATGACTGCGCAAAGCTGCACAACGGTCATGGAGCGGATTTAGAGCCGCTCGTCGTGGTCAACGGCGACAGTCGCAAGATGGATTTCGTCGAGAGCGATAGCGTGGGTCTTGTCGTGACCAGTCCGCCCTACTGGAACAAGGCCGATTACGGTGATAGCAAACGGAATCTCGGAACGATCGAGCGCTACAGCGACTTCATCGAAGGCATCCGGCCAGTCTTCGAGGAATGCTATCGGGTCCTGACACCGGGTCGAAAGCTCTGCGTCGTGACCGCCAACGTCAACCAGCACACTGACCATGGCCTGCTCACGTTTCCGCTGGCAACCGATTTCGCCGTGCTGTTGCGCCAGATCGGTTTCGTGATGATCAACGAGATCATTTGGTCGAAGGATGCTACTGGCGGAAAATGGGGGTCTTCCGGTACCCAGCGTCCCATCTTCGGCAGCTATCCCTATCCGCCAAACTTCCTCTTCAAGAATGTACATGAGTACATTCTTATTTTCGCGAAACCCCCGCGCACCAGGACTTCCGGGCCAAAGGTGCAGCCATACAAGAGGCTGGTCGAGGGGCTCGCCGGTGGCATCATGGAGCCGGACTCGTTGCCGGCCTATGCCCAAGCATTCAGGCAGCAGTAAATCATCAACGGAGGGGACATGGACTTCGAGTTCTGCCTGCAGGACCCTACTGATCCGGGGACGCGCTATCTGTACGAGGCCATCATCGGCGCCGCTGTCGACGCCACGACGTGGCGCGGCATGTACGCCTTTGCGACGCGCGGCGGTGTGGACCAACTCATCGAAGATCCGGTCGTTCATGAATTCATGCAGCGTGGCGGAGAGATCGACCTCATCGTCGGCATCGATGCCGTGACCAACCGACAGACACTGGAGCGTATGCAAGCACTCGAAGCGAGGCATCGGCATTTTCATCCCAAGGTCTTCTGGAACACCAGCAGTGGATTGTTCCACCCCAAAATTTCGCATTTTGGCTATTCCGATGGACGCAAGAAGCTGATCGTGGGTTCTGGCAATCTGACGCCTGGTGGTCTGAGGCATAACTTCGAAGGCTATAGCGTTATCAGCGGAGGACAGCAGGAGGTATTCGACCTATCTTCGCTGGACGCATTCATCACACGACACGAGGCGGATATTCGGCGCATCGATCAGGCGGCGCTTGAGGGGGCGGCACTCAATGTCGTGCGTCCTATTGCCGGTGTTCCGCGCCCGCGAGCGCCACAACCGAGGCCCACGAGAGTCCGAGCGCCTTCCCCTCGCGGGGAGGGGTTTGACCGCGTCCTGCTCCCGCAAGTTCCCGCGGCAGGCGGTCGATGGTCCCAGGTGCATTTCAACACGCAGATCACGGAGCAGTACTTCTGTGTAACCAACGTTGCCGCCCAGCGGGTCTACTTGACGTCCATCGATGCCACAGGCTTGCGTGGGGAGGAAGAGGTGAGGCCGGTCGTCTTCTCCCAGACCAACAGAAATCACAAGATCGAGATTGCGGCTGCGAAAGGGCTGGACTATCCGGATCCGGCTTCCCCGCCATTGCTAGTTTTTTGCGAGCGCCAGGTGAGATGTTTCGACTATATGCTTCTGATGCCCAACAGCCGTGAATATGGAGTACTGCTTGAAATGTCGCGGAAATTGCCCACGATTGGTCGCGGCTTGCGACGTGCTATCACTAATATGGCGACGCTTGCACAAGCATGGCCAGCATGTCCGTTGCTGACTGCTTGGGAGGCATTGGAGCAGACCGTTTAACAAAATAATAGCGAAATAATGGGACAGACCACGACAAATTTCCTTTCCATCCATTTTTCTTCTCTAGTCCAAAATTTAATCGTGGTCTGTCACCTATTATTCGTTCTATTATTCGTTTGAAATTCCCGGAATAACGAGCGGCAGACGCGGTTTCCAGGATACTTCACAGACAAGCCCATTATGAAAGCCTCTGTCCGGGCCACCTCCGGGAGCGCGGGGCACCAGCCCCGCAACAGCAGTGGTAGTGTCATGGCGCGGGTCAAAAGCAGGGCGGGTGCCCCGCGCTCTCGGAGAGAAAAATCGCAAACAGGTTCTAAAAAACTGTCACTGGCCGCCGCGCATTCACGCCTCGCCATCCGCCGCGCGCATTCCCTCTGCCAGCGCGTCCTCGATCGCGCCTTCGGCGTCGAGCAGCAGGGCTTCGAGCGCGTCCTTGTCGGCTCCGGGGGTTTCCCACAGGCCGCGCGCGATTGCTTCGAGCAGGCGTTCGGCGATGTTGTGCAAGGCGTAGGGGTTGTGGCACTTGAAGAAGCGCTGCATTTCCGGGTCGAGCGCGTAGGTCTTCGCCAGTTCCTTGTACTGCCAGTCCTCCAGGATGTCGGAGGAGGCGTCCCACTGGTAGCAGATGTCGACCAGGCGCGACAGGTCGCCCGCGCCCTTGTAGCCGTGGCGTTTCATGCCTTCGATCCACTTGGGGTTGAGCGCGCGCGTGCGGAAGATGAAGCGGCCTTCCTCTTCGCTGGAGCGAATGCGCGGCTTGCGCGGGTCGGACGAATCGCCCGAGTAGCTCGGCGCGTACTGGCCGCTCACCGTTTTCACCGCCGCGTTCATGCCGCCGTGGTAGTTGTTGAAGTCGACGCAACTGAAAATGTCGTACTCGCGCGTCGCCTCGTTTTTTACCGTCAGGTCCAGTTGGCCCATGCGGCGGCGGAAATCGTCCTGGCGCGCCTCGCCATACGCGCCCTGGCCGTAGGCGTAGCCGCCCCAGGAAATGTAGATTTCGCCCAGATCGCCGAGTTCCTTCCAGCGGCCGCTGTCGAGCAGGTCGGCGACGCCCGCGCCGTAGCATCCGGGCTTGTCGGAGTAAACCCGGAAGGTGGCGCGCTTTTCGGCGTCTTCCGCCGACAGCCCGGCCTTGATCAGGTCGGCGTAATCGATGGCCACGTTCTGTGCCAGCGGGTTCATTTCCGGCGGTTCGTCGAGCGCCGCGACCATGCGCGCCGCGCCGTCGATCATCGTCATCAGGTTGGGAAAGGCGTCGCGGAAGAAGCCGGAGGCGCGGACGGTGACGTCGATGCGCGGGTAGTCGCGCTCTTCCAGCGGGATGATCTCGACGCCGTCGACCCGGCCGCTGTGCCGGTTCCATACGGGACGCACGCCGATCATGTAGAGGATTTGCGCCAGGTCGTCGCCGCGTGTGCTCATCGTCGGCACGCCCCAGAGTACCATGCCGACCTGGCGCGGCGCCCTGCCTTCGTCTTGCCGGTAGCGCTCGACCAGCGCGTCGGCCTGGCGCACGCCGACCTCCCAGGCCTCGGGCGTGGGAATCTTGAAGGGATCGACGGAGAAGAAATTGCGCCCGGTCGGCAGGATGTCGACGCGCCCGCGCGTCGGGCTGCCCGATCCTCCTGGCGGAACGAAACCGCCGTCGAGGCCGTGGAGCGTGTAGTCGATCTCGTCGGTGATCCGCCGCAGTTTGGGCCGGATGCCGTCGCGCACGAAACACAGCACCTCGCGCACGCGCGTCGAGCCGTCGAAGCGCGCGCGCGTCTCGGCGGCGATCGCCGCGTCGCTCCAGGCGGCGTCGTCGAGGGCGTCGAACGCGGCGCGCGCGTCCCGGAGAATCTGGCCGAGGATCTGCCCCTTGGTCTGGCCGAGCGCCGGCACGAGTTCGCCCGGATGGTCGCGCAGATCCTCGCCGTCGAAGCCGCGCGCCGCGGCAATCGCGTCCCACAGGGAAGCCACCTCGCCGTTCGGGAGGCGCGTCAGATGCACCATCGTCTCGTTGAAGCGCGGCGCCGGCGGCACTTGCCCCAGCGTGTGCAGGCCGTCGTTGATCGAGCTTACGTCGACGGTGTCCAGGTAGGCGTGCAGCTTGCCGAAGAACGCCGACGGCTCGGCCTCGGCCTGCTCGCGCGTCATGCCGACGTCGGCGTCGAGATGCGCCTCGGCCGCCAGCTTCCAGACCTTCTCCAGGATCAGCGTCAGCTTGGCCGGGTCTTCCTGCCGCGCCTGGCAGGCCGAGTCCAGCAGATCCTCGATCCGCTGGAAGGTCTCGGTCTTGCCGGCCTTGGTCTGCGGCGGAATCATGTGGTCGAGGATGACGCAGTACGAGCGCCGCTTGGCCTGGGTGCCCTCGCCGGGATTGTTGATGATGTACGGATAAAAATGCGGGAGATCGGCGATCGCCGCGTCGGGATAACAGTCGCGCGACAGCCCCGCGCTCTTGCCCGGCAGCCATTCGAGCGAACCGTGCGTGCCGACGTGGATGACGGCGTGCGCGCCGAATTCCTCGCGCAGCCAGCGGTAATACCCGAGGTAGTGGTGCGTGGCCGGCAGGAAGGGATCGTGAATAGTCTGCCCGTCCGGCTGCAGCGACGGCTCGTCGGCCTCTTCCAGGCGCGCGCGCGGCGGCTGCACGCCGAGGAAGACCTTGCCGATCAGCATGCCGCCGACCAGCAGCCTGCCGTCATGACAGAAGGTGACGCCCGGCGCCGGTCCCCATTTCTCGTCCATCTCCCGGCGCATCTTCGCGCCGCGTTCGGCGTGCCAGCGCAACGCGGTCGGGGTGTCGATGGCCGCCGCGGCGCGTTCGGCCATCCGCTCCGGCGGCAGGTAGCGCCGGTCGCCGGTCAGGCGGTCGATCAGCTCGAAGGCGATCGCCTCGCCGCTTTCGAAGCGGCGACCGATGTCGTAGCCCTCGGCCTGCATGCGTTCGAGCAGCGCCTTGACGCTCTCGAACGAATCGAGGCCGGCGGCGCAGCCCAACTGGTCGTTGCGCGGGGGATACTGGTGGAAAATGATCGCCAGCTTGCGTTCGGCGGGCGGCGTGCGCCGCAGGCGTGCCCAGTTCATCGCCCATTTCACGGCATGGCGGCAGCGTTCCTCGACCGGCTGGTGGTTCAGCAGGCGCGCCCCGGTCGCCGGATCGGCGCCAGCGTCGTCGCGCGTGCCGACCACCGTGCCGATGATCGCGCCGTCGAATTCCGGCTGCGCGATGTTGACCGATACGTCCATCGGCGACACGCCCTGTTCCGTCTCCTCCCACTGGGTGCGCGGATTGTAGGTCAGGATCAGTTGCAGCACCGGCGCGTCGAGACCGGGCAATACGTGCTCCGATCCCGGCGTGGCCTGGGTCAGCGAAAAGCCCATCGGCGAAAGCAGCACCTCGATCAGCGTCTCGCCGTCGCGCTTGAAGAAGAAATCGGCGACTTCGGCCACGCTCATGTTACCCAGCTCGGCGTCGCGGAAGCGGTGGTGAAAGACCGCCAGCGGCACGCCGCCCTGCGCTTCGATTTCGCCGATCAGCGCGTCGAACACCGCCAGGTCGCCGTTCTGCCAGGCGTACTGCCCGAACCACAGGCCGATTACTGGCAAACCCGCTGGCAAGCCCGCCACCGCGCCCGCCGCCGCGCGATCCTTGGCCCAGTCGAGATAGGCGTCGCGGTCCCGCGATCCGCCCGGCCATCCGGGGTGATAAATACCCTCGCGCGGCAGTTTTTCCGGCGCGGGCGGCGGCGGCAGATCGCAGCCGAGTTCGCGCGCCAGCGCCAGCAGCAGGCCGCGCAAGTTGTTCACGCCGCCTTCGCGCAGGTAGGCGTGGCGGCGCGCGTAGCTTTCCGATCCAAAATCGCTGCCGAGCGCCTGCGCCAGTTCGACGTCCTCCGGCGACATGCCGCTGGCCTGGACGTGGATCAGCCTCCCGCGGGCCGCCTCGGCCAGCGTCCCGACGCCGGGAATCGAGCGCTCGCCGCCGTGCGGCAGCAGGATCAGCGCCGACGCCGCGCGGATCGTCCCGGCCATCGCCGCGACGCGCCGGGCGTCGAAAAGATCCTCCCGGCCCGCCGCGACCACGCGCAGGCACGCCGCCTCCTCCGGCGACAGCGCCGCCGCGGCGCGCCCGAGCGGCGGCAGATGCGTGGAGGTGGCGTCGATGACGACGATGGTGTGCTGTTTTTTTTCCATGCCAAAATCCCTTTCAGATGGCTCCTCCCAGAACATGGCGCGTGGTTTGGTAGGGCGGATGCAATCCGCCGGTGGTACGCTCCGGCGCGAAGCGCCGCATTGATTCAGGATTGCCGCAGGTTTCGCCTGCGGCAAAAGAACGAGCGGCGGATTGCATCCGCCCTACTACAACTCTGTCTTCTGATCACAAAGACAATCCAGTCACCGGGCGCTTCGCGCCCGCAAATATTACGGTCCTCTGTCCTCCGTCTTCTGTCTTCTGGTCACGGCATCACAATCGAGAATCCCTGCCTGCCGTCCCAATCGACGTAGAACACTCGCGATTGCGGCGAACTGAACGAGAACAGCCGCTGGCCGCCGACGCTGACGGCGCTTTGCCCTTGCGAGAAATCCAGTTCGGGCTCGACGCCGGTGCGGTTGTTCACCACCAGCGGCAGCCCGGTCTCGCGCGAGCGGTCCTCCCAGGTGCTCTTCGGCCCCACGTCGCCGAGCGGCGGCCAGTTGGCCGGCGACAGCAGGATCGCCGCGCCCTGCGCGCGCTGTCGTTCGGCGAAGGCCGGGTCGTAGGCGTCGGCGCAGATCAGCAGGCCGACCCGAACGCCATCGACGACGAAAGGCGCCTGGTCGCCGCCAGGCCGCGACCAGGCTTCGGCGCTGCCGTGCATCGGGAAGCGCTTGCGGTAGGCGCCCAGGATGACGCCGGCGCGGTCGATGACCGCCACGCTGTTGTGCAGCTCCCCGCTGCGCCCGTCGCGTTCGGCAAAGCCGATGAACAGCGCCACCCGCTCGTCGCGGGCCAGTGCCGCCAGGGCGCGAATCCAGGCGCTGGGGAAAGGCTCGATCCAGCCGGTGCCGATGCGCTTGGCGAAGTTATAGCCCGTCTCGGCCAGCTCGGGGGTCATCACCCAATCGGCGCCCTGCCGCGCCGCCTCGGCGATTCCGGCCTCGACGCGGGCGCGGTTGCCGGCCACGTCGCCCGGAACCGCGTCCAGGTGCAACAGGGCGATGCGCGTCGCGCCGGACGCCTTGACGCCAGCACGGTGCTCGCCGTCCATTGGTTTTGCGTCCGGCGGCGTCCCGGCGGCGAACACGGCGGCCGAAAGGCACACCAGCGTCGTCGCCAGCGCTCCCGCCATCCCGAGCCGGAGCGGCCTACGGAACGGATCGCGCACCGGACGCCGGGCCGGCGTTTTGGGTGTCACAGATAAGGTCATCATCATAGGGATCATGTCAAATCGGAGGACAGAGAACAGAAGACAGCAAGATATAGGTTGGATGAGTGAAGCGAACTCCAACGTAAAGCCGTTCGGGTTTCAGAAAACAGGAGGAAGGGGCAGGTGACGGGTAGGTGACAAGCAGGCGGTGGCACCGTCCCAATGTTTTTACCTTGCTGTCACTTAACCTCTGTCCCCTGATTCAGGTGAATGAATTCGGCTCGAAAATTCCTCCTTGCTCGGCAACGTTGGGGTTCGCTTTGCTCACCCCAACCTATAAAAAATGCTGTCACCCGTCACCCGTCACCTGTCACCTGACCGGCTGACGAAGCCGATCCGCCCCAGCCCCATGCGGGCGGAGCGGGCCATGACGCGGGCCAAGATTTCATAGCGCGTAGCGGCGTCGGCCTCGATGTGGATTTCCGGCGCGGCCACGCGCGCGGCGGTTTCCGCCATCAGCGCGTCGAGCGCGTCCTCGCTGGTCTCTTCGCCGTTCCAGTACAAGCGGCCATCGGCGGTGATCGACAGGCGCACCGTTTCGGGCTTCGCCTGCGCCGGGACGCTGTCGGCGCGCGGCAGTTCGACCTTGACCGCCTGGGTCAGCAGCGGCGCGGCGACGATGAAGATGATCAGCAGCACCAGCATGACGTCGATCAGCGGGATCATGTTGATCTCCGCCAGCGTCGCGCGTTGCTCGCTCCGGGAGTGGAAGGCCATGGTCAGCGCGCTCCTTCGAGCCGCGCCGGATGGGCGTTGGCGGCGGAGAATTCGACGAGATCCAGCGACGACGCCTGCCGTCCGATGCCGAGCAGGCCGAACACTTCGTGCGCGTGGTTTTCCAGCTCGCCGCACAAGCCGCGGTTCAGGCGGACGAAGGCGTTGTAGGCGAGCACCGCGGGGATGGCGACGAACAGGCCGCAGGCGGTCATGGTCAGCGCCTCGCCCACCGGCCCGGCCACCTTGTCGAGGCTGGCCTGCCCCGAAATCCCGATCGACAAGAGCGCGTGGTAGATGCCCCAGACGGTGCCGAGCAGGCCGACGAACGGCGCGGTGGCGGCGATCGACGCGAGGGCGGCGAGTCCTCCTTCCAGGCGGCGCGATTCGTTGGCGACGCCTCGTTCCAGCGCGGCGGCGACGAAGTCGTCGGGCGCGGCCATGGCGAAGGCGCGCTCGTCGCTCGCCGTCTGCCCGACCAGGCGGCAGGCCAGCAGCCCCTCGCCGAGCAGGCGGGCGAAAGGATCGTCCGCTCCGCCCCGTTCCCACAACTGCCGGGCTTCGGCGGGATGGCGGACGCGGCGGAAGGCGGCGAGAAACGCCCGCCGCCGTCGCCGGAGGGCCGCCGCCTGCCAGCCTTTGACGGCGATCAGATACCACGAGGCGACCGACATGAGCGCCAGCACGGCGAAGGTGGCAAGGCCGACGGCGTCGGCCTGCGCGAGAAAGTGCGAAAAACCAAAGGCGGATTCGGATAGGTTCATCGAAGACTAACTCCAGTTGGAAACTTCCCCTTCAGGGGATAATCGTGCCCGGAAGGGGTGTGAGGGCCTGTTTGCGATCTTCTCCGGGAGCGTGGGGCACACCAGCCCCGCAACAGCGGCGGTGGTGTCATTGCCGCTGTTGCGGGGCTGGCGCCCCGCGCTCCCAGAGGGCCATCGCACTCTCTCCATGAATCGGCCCGTGCGCGCGAAAATGGCGGTGATTACCGGGCGCTTCGCGTTCACAAGAGTACTGATACCTGACATCTGACACCTGATCCCTGAAACGTAGTGCGGGAAAGCGCAGCGCCTCCCGCCGGTCCTTCTCTCCGGCGGCGCAGCCGCCGCTCACCGTATTCGACGGCCCTTGAATCGTGCGGCGCCTTGCGTGACATGGAAAGAACCTGGGAGCGCGGGGCTTCTGGCCCGCAACAGCGGTGGCGTCACTCTCCCGGTCATTGCGGGGCGGAAGCCCCGCGCTCCCAGCGGAAGCGTCGCTGTTTTCACGCGCACAGGTCGACTTTAGGTTCATGGAGAGCGTGCGATGGCCTTGGGGAGCGCGGAGCGCCCGCGCCGTTTTTAACCCGCGCCATGACACTGCCGCCGCTGTCGCGGGGCTAGTGCCCCGCGCTCCCAGAGAAGCTCGCAAACAACTTCCAAGCCCTTCCATGCTTTGGTCCGGCCTGCCGGATCTGGATCGAAACATTTCATTGCTCCAGACTGAAGCGGACGGGCACCCTCACCCAGCCGGGAACGTTCTCTTCTCCCCGCCGGGCGGGGACGAAACGCCAGTGCCGCACCGCGTCGACGGCGGCTTGGTCGAGGCGCGCGAAACCGCTGCCTTGGTCGACGGAAAGCTCGTCGGCGCGGCCATCGGCGGTCACGCGCACCTTCAGGATCACCGTGCCCTCTTCCTGCCGGCGCACCGAGGCGGGCGGATAGGCGGGCGGCGGGTTGGAGAGGTATTTCGCCCGGAAATTGGGTTCGGTGTAGGCCGCCGGCCCCGGCGCGCCGTTGGCGGGTCGCCCGGTAGCCGGCCCTGGCGGCCCCGATGGCCCGGATATCCATCGAGGCCCGGACGCGGCGGACCCGGCGAGCGTTGCCCCGGCTTCTGGCCGAGATTCGGACACGGCTTGCTCCGTCGTGGCAGGGCGCGCGGATTCGGCATTCGGCACGGGCGCGGGTTTCGCCACCGGGAGCGGAGGCTTCGCGCGCGGTGGGCGCTTTACTTTCGGCGGAGGCTCCGGAGGTGGTGGAACCGGGAGCGGTGGAGCCGGAAGCTGTGGTTCTGGAAGCGTCGGCTTTGGGGGCGGCGGCTCTGGGGGCGGCGGCTCTGGGGGCGGCGGAACCGAAGGCGGCGCGGAAGAGGACAGCGCCGCAGGCAGCGAAGCCGCGGCTTGTGGCATGGCGCTTTCCGTTTCCGCCTGTCCACCCGCGGACGGCGCGTCCTCGATCCAGCGCGCCTGTATCACCAATGGCCTCGGCAAGCTTTGCGGCGACGCCTGCACGCGCAGCGCCAGCGCGGCGACCGCGCCGTGCGCGGCCAGCACCAGCGCCAGCACGAAGGCCTGCGCCGGGACGGAGATTTCCGCCGCCACAACGGGAGCG
>JAISQQ010000063.1 GCA_031274075.1 Accumulibacter sp. | reverse complement strand
CATTGGCGCACCCCGTAGGGCGGGAAAGCGCAGCGCCTCCCGCCGGTCGTTCTCTCCGGCGGCGCAGCCGCCGCCTCTATTATTCGGCGGCCTTTGAATCGTGCGGCGCGTTGCGCCGTAAAAAGGACCGGCGGGAGGCGCTTCGCTTTCCCGCCTTACCGAACCGTCGCTGTTTTCACGCGCACAGGTCGTTACGTTCATGGAGAGCGTGCGATGGCCCTGGGGAGCGCGGGGCACCCGGAGAAGATCGTAGACAGGTTCTGTGGACACGCGCGGCATGGAACGTTAGCGCTCCTGCGGGAGCGTTATCCAAGCATAGCAGGTTTCTTGGGAACACTTATTCCCAGCATAGAGTGAATTTTGCTATAATGGTTCCCATCGGAACCATAAAATGGAATCATGATTCTCATGAGGGCTGTTTTCAATGAATGAATCGACTCCTCTGCCTGTCGAGCGTGCCATTCGCAAGCTCGGCGGCGACGTCTCGCTCGCCCGCCGCCGGCGACACATCTCCCAGGCATCGTTAGCCGAGCGCATGGGAGCCTCCCTGTCGACCGTCCGGCGGATGGAGAAGGGGGATCCGCGCGTGCCCATCCACTTCTTCGCCCGCGCCCTGCATGTCTTTGGCGAGATACAGGCGCTGGAACGCCTGCTGGATACCGCGAACGACGGCATCGGCCTGGCCCTGATGGATGAGCGGCTGCCCAAGCGGGTGCGCGGCAAGCCGAGCGCATCGGGGGCGCTATGACGCCCGCCGCGACATCGTTGCGCCGGCAGGTCCAGTTTTGCGTCGGCAAGACGGGCTTGCCGGTCGGCTCGCTCGTGTACGTGAAACAGGGCCAGCGGGAGAACAGCGCCATTGCCTATGACGAGGCCTGGTTGGCGAACCCGGAACGGTTCAACGTCTCGGCCGATTTGCAACTGGCCTTGGGCTACCAGACCCGCAAGGCCGCTTCGCCGCACGATTCGGTCTTTCATGGCGCAATCGCCGATACGGCGCCGGAGGCCTGGGGGCGGCGCGTCGTTGCGCGCGGCCACGCCAAGCGCCGCAAGGACGATCCGCGCCTTCCGGCGTTGACCGAGATGGATTACCTGCTGGCGGTCGATGATTTCAGTCGTGTCGGCGCGTTGCGCCTGCGCGACCCCGACGGCCACTATCACCGGACGGCGGCGAAAGAAAAGCGCGGCCCGCCACCGCTGCTCGAACTGGGCCGAATCTTCCAGGCCAGCCATGCGCTGAAGCGTGGGCAGGAGACGGCCGAAGACTTGCGCTACCTGCAAGGCAAGGGGACCTCACTGGGCGGCATGCGCCCCAAATGCACCTTCGTCGACGAGGACGGCGGACTTGCCATCGGCAAGTTCCCAAGCGTGAACGACAAGGCTTTGGCTTTCAATTCTTCATCAAAAACCGACTCCGCTTGGAACCCCTCCCCTTTTATGGGGATAATCCCGCACGGAAGGAGCGTAACCCCCTCCGTGTTTTCGTCCGGCCTGCCGGACGTGGATTGAAACATGCGTCAGCATTTTTGATCTCCTTCAGCCGGCCTTGGGCAATCCGCCATTTGTCCGCCGGCTTTTTTTCGTCTTCTTGACGAAGCCGTGCCACATCGCGCCGAGCCGGCCAACGCATGTGCCATAGAACATATCTTCCACGCCTTTCAGGCGCGATTCGATAAGCCGATGACAGAGGCCTGGGAGCAGTAATTCTTGCGGCGGCGAAGCCGCCGGAAATTGATCTGGCATCCGATCCCTGCCACCTGATCCCTGCGTATAATGACTCCACTTTTCCGGGCATGGATCGATCGATAGAGAGGGGACGAAAATGGATTGGATCATGGTTTTGGCGCCAGTGCTGGTACTGCTTATTCTGCTGTGGATTTTCTGGGGCATGGTGCGTTTTGCCCGGTTTGAGCCGAATCGCTATGTGTTTCGCTACAAGGGCGAAAAGATCATGGCGGAAGGCGCGGGGCTTTCCTTTTTCTATTTTGTGCCGACGACTTCGCTTGTTGTCGCGCCGATAGGCAGTGAAGACACGCCCTTCATGCTTTCTGAAATTTCTTCGGATTTTCAGGGATTGACCCTGCAAGGGCAGATTACCTACCGCATTTCCGATCCGGCCAAGGCGGTGAAGATGTTGAATTATGCCATCGACACCCGACGCCTGAGCTACCTTTCCGACGATCCGAAAAAGCTGCCGGAGCGCCTCGTCAATCTGGCGCTGGTCGTCCTCAAGGGCACGGTGCAGCACATGCGTTTGAAAGAAGCCCTCGTTTCCGCCGGCGAACTGGCGCGCAAAGCCGGCCAGGCGCTGGCGGAACACGAGATGGTGAAAGCGCTGGGCGTGGAAATCCTGGGGCTTTCCGTGGCGGCGATAAAACCCACGCCGGAAACGGCCAAGGCGCTGGAAGCGGAAACGCGCGAAGAAATCCTGAAGGAATCCGACCAGGCCATCTTCTTGCGGCGCAATTACGCGGTCGAGCAGGAACGCATCATCCGCGAGAGCGAACTCAACACCGAAATCGCCGTGGAAAACAAGAATCGGGAAATTCAGGAAACGCGCATGGAGACCGAGCGGCAGGCGATGAAAAAGGAACAGGAAATGGCGGAAGAACGCCTTGCCTTTCAGGTGCAACAGGAAGAAAGGAAACAGGCGCTGGTCGACTTGATGGCGCGCAACGCCAGGGCGGAAGCCGACGCCAAGGCTTACGCGCTCAAGGCGGTCATGGGCGTTTATGAACAAACCGATCCCGAAGTATTGAAGGCGCTGACCAACGCCGGACTGGATTCCGGGCGGCTCTTGGCCAACGCCTTCCAGGGCATTGCCGAGCAGGCGGAAAAAATCGGCAATCTCAATATCACGCCGGATCTACTGAACGCCATCATGAAAGACGCTCCGGCAAAAGCCGTGAAAAACTGAACCGGCGATGAAAAAGTACGACAAGCGCATTGTCGTCATTGTGCGCGAGACCCGCTTGGAAAAGGTGCTGGCGAGCCAGAATACGCTGTCGCAGGCGAAGTTCTACATCAACAGCCTGGGCGGCGATTTTGGCGAATATGAAGCCGAACACCAGCAATATAACGCCTCGATACAGGCGACCCGGCAGGAGATCGAGAGCCTGGGCAATATCCAGTTGCTGGATCGCAAATACCTGCCCAATTTCATTTTCGCGCCGGATGACGTGGTAGTGGTCATCGGGCAGGATGGATTGGTGGCGAATACCCTCAAATACCTGGGCGATCAGCCGGTAATCGGCGTCAATCCCGATGCTGGCCGATGGGATGGCGTACTGCTGCCTTTTACGCCGAAAGACGCGGCCAAAATCATTCGCGAGACGCTGGCCGGAAAACGCCGGATCGAAGAAGTCAGCATGGCCAAGGCACGCCTCCAGAATGGGCAGGAACTCTTGGCGGTCAATGACTTTTTCATCGGCCAGCGCACTCATGTTTCCGCCCACTACATCCTCAAGCACGATGGCCTCAAAGAGCCGCAATCGTCGAGCGGCGTCATTGTTTCCACCGGCTTGGGTTCCACGGGCTGGATGAAAAGCGTCATTGCCGGGGCCGCGCGTATTTCGTCGTCGCTTATCGGCCATCCCTACGGCGCGGCCCAGGAAAGCGAACGCTTGATGGAGGTCGATGAAGAGGACGGCGTCCAGTACAACATGGCGGCGCTGGCGGCGACGCCACTTTCATCGCAGGAACCCGATGATGCCGTTGCCGCTGGACGTCCCAAGGAAAAAACCGCGCCTGAACCCATATTAAGGAGAATAGCCGCCGCGCCGAGAAAAAAGACCTATGGCCCTTCCGAACTTTCCAGCGTCATCGGTAAATGGGGCAGCGACGAACTCGTTTTTGCCGTGCGCGAACCCTTTCCCAGCAAGGCGACGGGTTCCAATCTGGTGTTTGGCAAGATCCTGCGCAACGCGCCCCTGCGGATCGAATCCCTGATGGGCGAGAACGGCGTCATTTTCAGCGATGGCATGGAAAGCGATTTCCTCGCCTTCAATTCCGGCGCGGAAGCCGTCATTGGCCTGGCGGAAAAGCGCGGGCATATCGTGACCTGAAAGACGGGATACGAAAACCAGGACCTTGTCATTGAGCTTTTCTTGCGCCCGTCATGGCGGCGACTAACGTATGGGTGGCATGGATGGCATGGATGGCATAGGCGGAGATACGTTCCAAGCGTCTCGAATAAAGAAAATCAACGCGCCAGGCCCAGTTGCTTCAAGGCGGCGTGAATCCCGGACGCCATTTGCCGGTAGCCGGCGGCGTTGGGATGAATCTTGTCGGCGCACAACTCGGGCCGTGACAACACGTCGGAAAAAACGTCGGCAATGACCGGCACGCCCTCCTCCTTGCCGAGTTCGCCATAGATGGCGGAGTCTCCCGCCTTCCCGGCGAGCACGGCCATGGCGGATAACTCCGGTACGCCGACCAGCGCCACCTGGGCGCCCGACGCGCGCGCGGCCTTGACCAGGGCTTTCAGATCCTGTTTCACGGCGCTTGCCGGGCGCCGGCGCAGAAAATCGTTGCCGCCGATCTCGATGATGACCAGTTCCGGCCGGTGCTCGTCGAGCAGCGGCGGGAGGCGGGACTTGGCGGCTTCCGCCGTGTCGCCCGGCACGCCGGCGTTGACGATCCGCCAGCCGGTCAGGCCGCCGAGCAGCGTCGGCCAGTCCTCTTCCGGACCCGCGCCGGTGCCGTAGGTGACGCTGTCGCCAAAGGCCAGCACCCGGCTGCCGGGGGCGAGCGCACTGAGTTTCTGGCGCGATCCGCAGGCAGCCAACGCGATTCCCGAAATTGCGAAAAGCATAAAATCACGACGTTTCATCCTGAACCTCTCTCGAATTTTCCCGTTAATATTGCTTCACCTGCTAATCATATCCTTGATCGAACGCATGCCGTCCTCGAGGGTATCGCCTACCGTCCTGGCCGTTCCGAGGGTCGCGTCGGCCGTTTTGCGCAAGGCGCCCTTGACGCCCTGGACCGTCGCCTCGGTCGCGTCCACGAAGGTATCGCGAACCATCCGCCACGATTTCTCGGCGATGCGCCCACCCTGCTCCTTGACGATCCCGGCAACCAGCGCCAGCGCCTCGCTGATCGAGGACTTGCGCACGCTGCTTTCCCTTGGCGCCGTCAGCGCCGCGCAATAAGCCTTGGCGACCAGGCCGACCCGCAAACTGAGGAAGGCGTTCGCCGCGCCGTTGGCGAGGCTGTTCACCAACAGCGTCGACACGCCCTGCAGGCCGGGAATGCTGCCTTTGATCGAAGGAAAGATGGAGGCGACGATGGGCGTGGCGATTTCCGCGAAATCGATTTCCTGGAGGTTGTCGGCGATCAACACGTTGGCTCCGACGTTGCCGTAAAGGTAGAGCATCCGCCGCGGTGACGGCCGGCCGTGATAGATCGACGCGACGCGCCATACCAGGCGCAACTGGCTGGCCAGGACGAACAGCCCGTCGAGGCGGCCGTTCTGCATCACCGCGGTGCTGACGAACACGGCGCTGGCGGTGCGCTTGATGACGATGTCCGCTTCGCTGCCGAGCCTTGCCAGGGCGGGCGCGATGTCCTCGTTCGAGGCAAGCTCCATGCCGGAGAGAAGCGGATTGCCCTTGAGGTGTTCGCGCAGCGCGTCCAGGAACAGTCCGGCGGCCGCCGGGTCATCGTCGGCGGGCGGAACCGGCGGGCAGGGAAGCCGAAAATAGCAATAGAGCGGCGTCAGCAAAAGCCCGGAAAAAAACACGGCAAGCCCCCAGAAAACCCAGACGGCGCTGCCCGGATACGCGCGGTCCACGAAATTCGCCAACTGCGCGATGTTCGAGACGAGCGAAAGAAAAAAAATCCCGATCACCGCCAGGCTGGCGGCCATGAAGATTCGCGCGACGGTTTTTGTCATTGCGGACTCCAGGGAGAAAAAACGACGGCCACCGCCATTTCAACACATCCGCGCCATTCCAGCGCATCCCAGAGGACGAAGGATGGAAGCCAGTCCAAGCCGCGGGCGTAAAGCGCCCACTAACTGAACCGTCCTCTGTCCTCAGTCCTCAGTCCTCTGTCCCCTGAAAGCCAGATGCCGCCGCACACCAGCGCCAGCGCCGCGAAATTCTTCCATTCGAGGATACTTTCGCCGAGGAAGATCGCCGACAGGGCGGCGCCGAATATCGGGATCAGCAGGTTGAACACCGCCACCAGGCCGACGCGGTTGTACTTGATCAGCGTGGTCCACAAGGCATAGGACACCGAGGACAGGATCACCATGTAGCCCAGGAGCGCCGACGACGCCGGCGTGAAGCCGCTCAGTCTCCCGCCGGCGGCATAGCCGGCGACGATCAGGACCAGCCCGCCGATGGCCAGCTGGTAACCGGTCAGGACGACCGCGTCCATGGCCTGCGAGAGCTTTTTGCCGTAGATCGTGCTGGCGGACAGGACGAACATCGCGATCACGACGAATCCCTCGCCGAGCAGCGTGAAATCGAAGTCCAACAGATCCGAGCTGAAATTCACCACGATCACCCCGGCAAAACCGATCAGGCAACCGGCGATCTTGTTGAAATTCAGGCGGTCGTTGCGGTAGATGCAATGTGCCAGCAGGACACTGAAAAACGTGGTCGAAGCGTTCAGGATGGAACTCTTCACGCCAGTCGTATAAGCCAGCCCAACGTAGAAGAAAATGTATTGCAGCGAAGTCTGCGTCAGGCCCAGCAGGCAGGTCGAAAACAGGTTCCCGCGATTGAGGACGAACATCTTCCGGCGCATGAATACGGTCAGCGCGAGCAGCAGCAGACCGGCGAACATGAAGCGGTAGCCGGCGAACAGCATTTTCGACGGAATGTCGCTGGCGGCGATGCCGAACAAGGCGTAGCCCGTCTTGATCGCCGGATAGGCGCTGCCCCAGAGCAGGCAGCAAAACGTAGCCAGCACGACGACCACGCGCCGGTCGGAAAAAAAGGGATGTGGGTTCATGGCAAGAATCGATGGTTCGTTTTCCCGGGTCATCCGACAGGATAGCAGACCCGCCGGTCTTGATCGCGAAAAAGGAAGCGAGGAAGCGCCGCCACGGCGTCGCCAGCGAAGCGAGGTTCCCGCGCCCGGCTGGTCACGTCGTGTTCGCTGGATGGAAGGA
>JAISQQ010000044.1 GCA_031274075.1 Accumulibacter sp. | reverse complement strand
CAAAAACCTCAATTCAAGCCCTGGGTGAAGGTAGGGCGGTTTCTCCGAAACCGCCGCCCCCCGGCGCGCTCGGAGATCGCGCACTACCCTGGATGATCCATCTGCTTCTCAAACGTCTTTCTAAAAGATTCTTGGCGACTGTTTACGACATTTGCGTAGGCGATAGCCCTGGGAAACAGGCGGCAAGCCGGAAATCGGACGGTGTATTTCTGCTATAATCCTCGGCTCGGAAAAAATCAAAACTGTCGGCGAGGGAGGGCAACGGCGTCCGCCGGATGACCTGATCAAGCCGTTTCTTGTCCTTGTCTTATCCGTTGATTGGGGTAGTTATGTCAAATAAATCTGTTTACGTGTTCGGTCCGTCGAGGACCGACGGCGCCGCCGATATGAAAGATATCCTCGGCGGCAAGGGAGCCAACCTCGCTGAAATGTGCCGCCTGGGCATTTCCGTTCCTCCGGGCCTGACCATCAGCGCGGAGGTCTGCACCGTTTATACCGAGCAGGGGGCCGACGCCGCAAGGAAGCTGATCGAGGCTGAAGTCCTCGAAGGCGTGGCCTTCATCGAGAAGGAACTGGGCAAGAAATTCGGCGACGCCGCCGATCCGCTGCTGGTTTCCGTGCGTTCCGGATCGCGCGCGTCGATGCCGGGCATGATGGACACCATCCTCAATCTCGGCCTCAACGAGGAAGCGATCAAGGGCCTGGCCGCCCGCTCGGGCAACGAGCGTTTCGCCTGGGACTCCTACCGCCGCTTCATCCAGATGTACGGCGACGTGGTCATGGGGCTGAAGCCGGTGTCGAAGGAAGACCACGATCCTTTCGAGGAGATCATCGACGAGATCAAGGCCAGGAAGGGCGTCGAGCTCGACACGCAGCTCGGCGTCGACGATCTCAGGCACATGGTGGCGGAATTCAAGGCGCTGATCGGCAAGCGTCT
Source organism: Accumulibacter sp. (assembly GCA_031274075.1). GTDB lineage: Bacteria > Pseudomonadota > Gammaproteobacteria > Burkholderiales > Rhodocyclaceae > Propionivibrio. The sequence goes on along the minus strand of JAISQQ010000044.1, from coordinate 1,629 downwards.
CGGCCGCGAATTCCCGGACGATCCGTGGGAACAGTTGTGGGGCGCGATCATGGCCGTGTTCGAAAGCTGGAACAACGACCGCGCCAAGCTTTACCGCAAGATGAACGACATCCCCGATTCCTGGGGCACGGCGGTCAACGTGCAGTCGATGGTGTTCGGCAACCTGGGCGACAAGAGCGGCACCGGCGTGGCCTTCACGCGCGACGCCGCCTCGGGCGAAGACATCTTCAACGGTGAATTCCTGGTCAATGCCCAAGGCGAGGACGTCGTCGCCGGCATCCGCACGCCGCAGCAGATCACCCTGGAAGGCTCGCGCCGCTGGGCCAAGCTCGCCCAGGTCAGCGAAGACGATCGCCACGCCAAATATCCGTCGATGGAAGAGCTGATGCCGGACATCTACCAGCAGCTCCTGAAGACGGAAACGACGCTGGAGAACCACTACAAGGACATGCAGGACATCGAGTTCACCATCCAGGAAGGCAAGCTGTGGATGCTGCAGACCCGTTCCGCCAAGCGTACCGGCGCGGCCATGGTGCACGTGGCGATGGAGATGCTTGAACAGGGCATGATCGACGAAAAGACCGCCGTGCTGCGCGTTACGCCGGACCGGCTCAACGAACTGCTGCACCCGGTGTTCGACCGCGCCGCGCTGGCCAGCGCGCATGCCATCGCCAACGGCCTGCCGGCTTCGCCGGGCGCGGCGACGGGCCAGATCGTGTTTTTTGCCGACGAGGCCGAGCAATGGGTGCAGAACGGGCTCGACGTCATCCTGGTGCGCCAGGAAACCTCGCCGGAAGACCTGCGTGGCATGGCCGCGGCCAAGGGCATCCTGACCGCGCGCGGCGGCATGACCTCGCACGCCGCCGTGGTCGCGCGCGGCATGGGCAAGTGCTGCGTCTCGGGCGCCGGGGCCATCCGCGTCGACCCGAAAGCCCGCACGATGACCGTCGACGGCAAGGTGTACAAGGAAGGCGACTGGATTTCGCTCGACGGATCGACGGGCCTGGTCTATGAAGGCAAGATTCCGACCAAGGACGCGGACCTTTCGGGCGACTTCGGCAAACTGATGGACATTACCGAGCGTTACAAGAAGCTCGCCGTGCGCGCCAACGCCGACACGCCGGAAGACGCCCGCGTGGCGCGCAATTTCGGCGCCGTCGGCATCGGCCTGTGCCGCACCGAGCACATGTTCTTCGAAGGCGACCGCATCAAGGCGGTGCGCGAGATGATCCTGGCCAAGGACGAAGGCGGACGCCGCCGCGCGCTGACCAAGCTGCTGCCGATGCAGCGCAGCGATTTCGAAGGCATCTTCACGGCCATGGACGGCATGCCCGTGACCATCCGCCTGCTCGATCCGCCGCTGCACGAATTCCTGCCGCACGACGACGTCAACCAGCGCGAAATGGCCATCGAGATGGGCCTGACCTACGAAGGCATCAAGCACCGCGTCGACGACCTGCACGAAGCCAACCCGATGATGGGCCATCGCGGCTGCCGTCTCGGCATCACCTATCCGGAAATCACCGAAACGCAGGCGCGCGCCATCTTCGAAGCGGCGCTCAACGTCAAGGCGCGGGGCGTCGCCCCGAAAGTCGAGATCATGATCCCGCTGGTCGGCACGGTGCGCGA
>JAISQQ010000032.1 GCA_031274075.1 Accumulibacter sp. | reverse complement strand
GGGGAAACCCGGGTGAAATACGACGGATGGTTCCATGAAGCGTTTTGAGTTGATCGCCATAGTTTCGTTCCTCGCCTTCGCTCATCCGGCCGGGGCCAGGCCCGCGCCCTGGTACAAGTGGCAGGGCGCCGACGGGGATACGGTCTGCGCGCAGACTTCGCCGGGGCCGGGATGGGTGCGGCTGGAAGTGACTTACGTCGACCCGCGCTGCATGCGCCGGGATATCCGGGCGGCCGGCAACGCCAAGGCGAAGAGCCGGAAATAAGACTGGCGCCGGATTTCCGTCCATGAGCCCCTTGAACGACCAGAAGAAGACGGTTCTCGCCGAGTGCATGCTGCTGCTGGTCACCGTGATGTGGGGCATGAATCCGCCGGTCATCAAGCTGGGGCTGCAACATATCCCGCCGCTACCCTACAACGTGGCGCGCATGCTCGTCGGCAGCGTCGTCGCGGTGCTCGTGCTCTGGCTGTCGGGCCGCTATCGCCGGCCGACGCGCGGGGATGCCTGGCGGTTCATGCGCGCCAGCATTTTCGGCTTTTTTCTCTTTCAGATTCTCTTTGCCGAGGGAATCGACCGGACGACCGCGGGCAACGCGGCGTTCATGTGCTGTCTGCTGCCGCTGTTCGTATTGTTGATCAACCGGATTTGCGGCTTCGACACGATCGGCCGCGCGGTGCTCATCGGCATCGCCTGCTCGATGGCGGGAATCGTCCTGATCGTGCTCGGCGCCGGCCGGGAACTGAGCATGGCGGGAAAGCACCTGTTCGGCGCCTTGCTGCTTCTTGGATCGCAGGCCGGCTACGCCTATTACACGGTGTTTTCCCGGGAACTGCTCGACCGCTATTCCACCTATCAGGTCACGGCGTCGCTGATGGTCATCACCACCGTTTTGCTGCTGCTGGTGTCCTTGCCGGCCATGCGCGGCGTGGCGTGGCCGGACTTGCCCGCGCAGGCGTGGGGCAGCATCGCGTTTTCGGGGGTGTTCGGATTATGCCTGGCCAATTTCCTGTGGATCTGGGGCGCGGGCGTGATCGGCACCGCGCGCGCCTCGGTGTTCAACAACCTGACCCCGGTGTTTGCCGTCGTCGTCGCGTACTTTCTGCTCGGGGAGACCTTCGGCGTCTTGCAGGCCGCCGGCGCGGCCCTGGTGATGGGCGGCGTCTATGTCACGCGCCGTCGTGGCCGCTTTCCGGGCTGGCGCGCGAAAGGGGCCGAAGCCGATGGAAAGTCGCCAGGGTCGTCGTAAAACGTGCACGCCGGTATAATCCCGAAATCGCATTGAGCCTTCGTTCCTGCGGAAAAACCCGATGGCCGGCTATCGGGTTTCCCTTTTTCCGGTTTGGCCATTCGTTCGCGCAATCCTCGAAGATTTTTCATGACCGCCACAATTCTCGACGGCAACGCCCTGGGACAGAAACTTCGCGCCGGCTTCAGGCAGCGCGCGGAAGAACTCGCCGCGCAAGGCGTGCGGCCGGGGCTGGCGGTGATTCTGGTCGGCGACGACCCGGCCTCCCAGGTCTATGTGCGCAACAAGGTCAACGCCTGCGCGCAGGCGGGTTTCCACTCGGAAAAGCACGTCTACCCCGCCGACATCGAAGCGCGGACGGTGTTCGCCCGGATCGCCGGACTCAACGCCGACCCGAAAATCCACGGCATCCTCGTCCAGTTGCCGCTCCCCCGGCACTTTGACGCCGACGCGGTGCTCGAAGCCATCGCCCCGGAAAAGGACGTCGACGGCTTTCGCGCCGAGAACGTCGGCGTCCTGGTGCAGGGCCACCCCCGCTTCATTCCCTGTACGCCCTACGGCGTGATGAAGTTTTTCGAGGAAGCCGGCATCCCGCTCAAGGGCCGGGAGGCCGTCGTCGTCGGGCGCTCGAACATCGTCGGCAAGCCGATGGCGATGCTGCTGATGCACGCCGGAGCCACGGTCACGGTATGCCACTCGCAGACGCGCGACCTGGAGGCGCACTGCCGGCGCGCCGACATCCTGGTCGCCGCCGTCGGCAAGGCGAAGATGATAAGCGGCGAGATGATCAAGCCGGGCGCCGCAGTCATCGACGTGGGCATGAACCGCCTCGCGGACGGCAAGCTTTGCGGCGACGTGGATTTCGCGTTGGCCCGGGAAGTCGCCGCGTTCATCACCCCGGTTCCCGGCGGCGTCGGCCCGATGACCATCACCATGCTGCTGGCCAATACGCTGCAAAGCGCCGAACGCGCGGCCAGCGCCTGACTCGCCGGGAGCCGGGCATTTTTCCAGGTTCGAAAAGGAGAAGGAGAACGACATGCCGGATCAAGCACTCGTCGGCATCGTAATGGGATCGGACAGCGACTGGCCGACGCTGCGCGCCTGCGCCGAGACGCTGAAAAAATTCGGCGTGGCCTACGAAGCCAGGGTGCTGTCCGCGCACCGCACCCCCGACGCGGCGCTGGAGTACGCGGCGACGGCCCGGCGGCGCGGCCTCAAGGTGCTGATCGGCGCCGCGGGCGGCGCGGCCCACCTGGCCGGCGTCCTGGCGGCGAAAACGGAACTCCCGGTGCTGGCCGTGCCGATGCCGTCCCGGCATCTGCAAGGCCTGGATTCGCTGCTGGCGATGGTGCAGATGCCCGGCGGCGTCCCCGTCGCCACCTTCGCCATCGGCGAAGCGGGCGCCGTCAACGCCGCCCTGTTCGCGGTGGCCATGCTCGCCCTGGCCGACGCCGGACTGGCGGCCCGGCTGAGCGATTTCCGCGCCCAGCAGACCGCCAAGGTGCTTGCCAAGACCTTGCCCGACCTGCCCGACCTGCCCTGACCTGACCTGACCTGACCTGACTTCACCCGACCCCTTGCGCGGCGTGTCTTCCGTTTCGACGCCACTCTCCGCGGAACTCGCGGCGGCCGTCAGGCTGCTGCAATCCGGAGAACTGGTCGCCTTTCCGACCGAGACGGTTTACGGCCTGGGCGCCGACGCCGCCAATCCCGCCGCGGTCGCCAGGATATTCGCCGCCAAGGGCCGGCCGGCCGGCCATCCGCTGATCGTCCACCTGCCGGGCGCCGCTTATCTGGAGCAGTGGGCGCGCGACATCCCGCCGTCGGCTTGGAAACTCGCGCAGGCTTTCTGGCCGGGACCCTTGACCCTGATCCTGGCGCGCGCCCCGGCGGTCCCCCACGCCGTCACCGGAGGTCAGGAGACCGTCGGCGTCCGCGTGCCCGCGCATCCACTCTCGCTCGCCCTGCTGGACGCCTACGCGCAGGCAGGCGGCGGCCGCCACGGCCTGTGCGGCGTCGCCGCCCCGTCGGCCAATCGTTTTGGCCGCGTCAGTCCCACCGAGGCCGCGCACGTGCGCGAAGAACTCGGCGGCGCGGTGGCCTTGGTGCTCGATGGCGGCGCTTGCGCGATCGGCATCGAATCGACGATCCTGGACCTCTCGCGCCGCGGCCAGCCGCCCCGCCTGCTGCGCCCAGGGCGCGTCACGCCCGGAGAGATCGGCCGGATCCTCGGCGCGTCCCCGGAACTGCCCGAGAGCATGAAAGCCGCCGGCGTCCCGCGCGTCTCCGGCTCGCTCGACGGCCACTACGCGCCGCGCACCCCGACGCGCCTGCTGGCCCCGGACGAGCTGATCCGGGCGGTAGAGGAAAGCCTGGCCCAGGGAAAGCGCTGCGGCCTGCTGCTGCGCGGCCCGCTCACACCGCCGCCCGTCCACGCGCTCCACCGCCTGCCGGACACGCCGGAAGCCTACGCGCGCGGCCTCTATGCCGCCCTGCGCAAACTCGACCAGGCCGGCAACGACGTCCTCCTCGTCGAAGCCGTCCCTTCCGCCCCGGACTGGGCCGCCGTCGCCGATCGCCTGCGCCGCGCGGCGCGCGGGAGCGGCCAAAAGCAGTGAAACG
>JAISQQ010000031.1 GCA_031274075.1 Accumulibacter sp. | reverse complement strand
GCCCTGCTGCCCAACGTCCTGGCCCGCCAGCTCGCCGACGACGCCGGCTGCGCCGAGACGATCATGTTCCGCGACGGCCACCTCACCGAAGGCTCGTCGAGCAACGTCTTCGCCGTGCGCGACGGCGTGATCCTGACCCCGCCGCAGGATCACCTGATCCTGCCCGGCGTCACCTGCAACGTGGTGCTGGAACTCGCCGCCGCAAAGCGCGCGCCGTTCGAGGTGCGGCCGGTGCGCGAGGAGGAAGTGCGCGCCGCCGACGAACTCTGGCTCACTTCGTCGGCCAGGGAAGTCCTGGCCGTGGTCACGCTCGATGGCCGCCCGGTCGGCCACGGACCGCGCGCCGGCCAGCCGGGAGCGGTGACCCGCCGGATGTACCAATGGTTTTGCGCTTTCCGCGACGAGGTCATGAGGCACGGCGATGTTTGAGCAGAAAGATACGCTACTCGAGTTTCCCTGCGCTTTTCCGCTGAAGATCATGGGACTGGCCGGCGACGCGCTGGCGCCGGCCGTGCTCGAAGTCGTGCGGCGCCACGCCCCGGATTTCGACGAGGCCACGATGGAGACGCGCAGCTCGTCCGGCGGAAAATACCTCAGCCTCACCTGCACCATCAACGCCACCTCCAGAGCGCAGCTCGACGCCCTCTACCGCGAGTTGAGCGCGCACCCGCTGATAAAGGTCGTGCTTTGATGTTCAGAAGACAGAGGACAGAGGACAGTTCAGTTACCGGGCGCTTCGCGCCCGCAAATATTACTGTCTTCCGTCCTCTGTCTTCTGTCCTCTCAGGGCTATCGCATACGCCGATGTCGTAAGTATTTGAAAGAAATCGTTGATATTCAAGTTGTTATGATGAGTCCAGGGCGACCGCGTATGACTTTCAGGAAGCAGACAGGCCGGTGGGAGGCGTTCGGCGGTTTCGTGTCAGGGAAGGCCGGCTGGGGTTTTTTGGTTTGGGGTTCCTGGGAGCGCGGGGCTTCTGCCCCGCAACAGCGGGGAATGTCGCGACGCCGCTGTTGCGGGGCAGAAGCCCCGCGCTCCCAGGTTTCGGAGGCGCGACGATCGGGTTCATTTCTTCATGCGTGATGAGAGGCCTTTGCCGCCACATAAGGACTTGAATATAAAATATTTTTGGCGATTGTTTACGACATTTGCGTATGCGATAGCCCTGTCTGTCCTCTGGATATTACGACCGACGGATTGCATCCGCCCTACATTGGTACGTCGTCCCGGCGAAAGCCGGGACCCAGTGCGTTCCTCAAACTCCTGGATTCCGGCGATCAAAGGAATGACGGGTTTCAGAGGACAGAGGACAGAAGACGGAGGACAATCCAGTCACCGGGCGCTTCGCGCCCGCTAATATTACTGTCTTCCGTCCTCCGTCCTCCGTCCTCTGTCCTCTGAAACCCATGCCCGCCCCGCCCATCCTCGTCCGGTCGCTTGGCCGGATCGACTACATGTCCGCCTGGCGGGCGATGGTCGACTTCACGGCGGCGCGCGGCGTGGCGACGCCGGACGAATTGTGGCTCTGCGAGCACCCGCCGATCTACACCCTCGGCCAGGCCGGCAAGCCGGAGCATCGCCTGGTCGACAACGGCATCCCGCTGGTGAAGGTCGATCGCGGCGGTCAGATCACCTACCACGGTCCCGGCCAGGTCGTCGTTTATCCGTTGCTCGACCTCAAGCGGCGCGGCCTCGGGCCGCGCGCGTGGGTCGGCTGCCTAGAGCAGGCGGTCATCGATCTGCTGGCCGAACACGGCGTCGCCGCGAGACGCCTGGAAGGCGCTCCCGGCGTCTATGTCGGCTGCGGCGACGCGGCCCGTCCCGCCAAGATCGCCGCGCTCGGCCTGCGCATCCGGCGCGCGTGCAGTTATCATGGTCTCTCGCTCAATGTGGACATGGAACTCGCGCCGTTTTCGGCGATCAACCCCTGCGGCCATGCCGGCATGCCCGTCACCCAGACGCGCGACCTGGGCATCGGCCTCACGCCGGCGCAGGCCGGCGAAGCGCTCGTTAGGCAACTGCTCCTGCAACTACTCCGGCAACTGGAATCGCCATGACCGAACCGACCTCCCCGCCCGCCGCCAAATTGGCGGGAGTCAAGCAAAAAGGCCAGTCGAAGACGGCGCGCATCCCGATCCGCGTCGTTCCGGCGGACCAAGCCTTGCGCAAACCGGCGTGGATTCGCGTCAAGGCCGGCAACGAGATCGGGCGTTTCGGCGAAATCAAGCGCCTGCTGCGCGAGCAAAAGCTGCACACCGTCTGCGAGGAAGCCGCCTGCCCGAACATCGGCGAGTGTTTCGCGCGCGGCACGGCGACCTTCATGATCCTCGGCGACGTGTGCACGCGCCGCTGCCCGTTCTGCGACGTTGGCCACGGCAAGCCGCTGCCTCCCGACGCGGACGAGCCGGCGCGCCTGGCCGCAAGCGTGGCGCGCCTCGAACTGCGCTACGCGGTGATCACCAGCGTCGACCGCGACGACCTGCGCGACGGCGGCGCCGGCCATTTTGCCGAGGTCGTCGCCGCGGTGCGCGCCGCCTCGCCCGCCACCCTCGTCGAAACGCTGGTGCCGGATTTTCGCGGGCGCATGGAGGCGGCCGTCGACGCGCTCGGCCGAGCGCCGCCCGACGTGCTCAACCACAACCTGGAAACCGTCCCGCGCCTGTACCGGCAGGTCCGTCCCGGCGCCGACTACGCGCACTCGCTGCGATTCCTGCGCCGCTTCAAGCAACGCCATCCGCATATTCCCACCAAGTCCGGGCTGATGGTCGGTCTCGGCGAAAGCGACGAGGAAATCCTGGAAGTCATGCGCGACCTGCGCGCCCACGCCGTCGAGCTGCTGACCATCGGCCAATACCTCGCGCCGTCGGCGCACCACCTGCCAGTCGTCCGCTACGTGCCGCCGGACACTTTCAAAAGCTTCGAGGACGCCGCCAGGAAAATGGGCTTCTCCGCCGCCGCCTGCGCCCCGATGGTGCG
>JAISQQ010000027.1 GCA_031274075.1 Accumulibacter sp. | reverse complement strand
AACACGATGTCCGCGCCGCATAGATAAACGCCCTGCCGCGGCTGGCCCGACCAAAGGACGCGCTCTCCCGGCCCAAGCTCTCTCTCGATTTGTTCGGAAGGGAAATTCATGAGTTTTCTATCCGGCTGGAAGAATTATTCATATATGGTCAAAACATTCCAATAGGCGCGGGTGCGGCGGGTTTTGGGACGATTGCCGGAGCGCATTTCTTTTGCATCGCCACTTTTTCCAAGCTGTCATATTTCCCCTTCAGGCGCGCATATTCGATGGCTTCCGGCCCATCGCCTCTCTCCAGAAAAATATGATGTCTAACGCACCCGCCGCACGTCCGCGCCCAGGCGCGTCAACTTTTCCTCGATGCGCTCGTAGCCGCGGTCGAGGTGGTAGATGCGCTCGATCAGGGTCTCGCCGCGGGCCACCAGGCCGGCGATGACCAGGCTGGCGGAGGCGCGCAGGTCGGTGGCCATGACCATGGCGCCGTCGAGCATCGGCACGCCGGTGACCACGGCGTTGCTGGCGTCGATGCGGATGTCCGCGCCGAGGCGGATCAGTTCCACGGCGTGCATGAAGCGGTTTTCGAAGATCGTCTCGCGGATGACGGCCGAGCCTTCGGCGACGCAGTCGATGGCCATGAACTGCGCCTGCATGTCGGTCGGAAAGGCCGGGTAGGGCGCGGTGCGCACGCTGACCGGCTTGAGCCGGGGAGGCGCTTTCAGGGCGATCGCGCCGGGGCGGCAGTCGATCGCGCAGCCCGCTTCCCTCAGCTTGTCGATGACCGCGTCGAGCAGCGCGGCGGAGGTATGCGTCAACACGATGTCGCCGCGCGTCGCCGCCGCGGCGCACAGGTAGGAGCCGGTCTCGATGCGGTCGGGCATGACCGCGTGGCGGGCGCCGTGCAGCCGGTCGACGCCCTGGACGCAAATACGGTCGCTGCCCGCGCCGGAGATGCGCGCGCCCATCGCCGTCAGGCAGTCGGCCAGATCGACGACCTCGGGCTCGCGCGCCGCGTTTTCGATGACCGTTTCGCCCTCGGCCAGCGTGGCCGCCATCATCAGATTTTCCGTGCCGGTCACGGTCACCATGTCGGTGACGATGCGCGTTCCCTTGAGACGCCGCGCCTGGGCCAGCACGTAGCCGCCCTCGACCCGGATTTCGGCGCCCATGGCCTGCAATCCCTTGATGTGCTGGTCGACCGGCCGGGCGCCGATGGCGCAGCCGCCCGGCAGCGACACCTTGGCCTCGCCGCAGCGCGCCAGCAAGGGGCCGAGCACCAGGATCGAGGCGCGCATGGTCTTGACCAGCTCGTAGGGCGCCAGCGGCTGGTCGAGCCCGCGGCTGTCCAGGGCCAGCGCCCCGTCGCCGTCCGCGACCGCGACGCCCATCCGCCCGAGCAGGCGCAGCATGGTGCTCACGTCTTGCAGGCGCGGAACATTGGACAGATTCAGGGTATCGCCGCACAGCAGGCTGGCGCAAATGATCGGCAGGGCCGCGTTCTTCGCCCCGGAAATCGCCACTTCGCCGACCAGCGGAACGCCGCCCTTGATCAGCAGCTTATCCACCGAGCGCGCTCCATTCCTCGGGGGTCAGGGTTTTCATCGACAGCGCGTGCAGTTCGCCGCTGTCGAACCAGGGGCGCAGCAGCGCGTTGACCGCCTGCTGGCGCTGCACGCGGCTTTTGCCGGCAAAGCGCGCGCTGACGATCAGCGCCTCGAAATGCTGGCCGTCGCCTTCGACGCGCAGCGTCTCGCACGGCAGGCCGTCGGCGATGAGGGTTTCGATAGTTTCAGGAGACATCATGTCAGAGGTGATATGCCCAACGTTTTCCAAAATAACCCAGGACGCAGCCGATCGATGCGCACACGGCGACGCCTTCCCATGAAGCCGGCCCCAGGACCGCGATCACCGCCCCGGCCATCGTTCCGCATGCCATGCGTATCCATAGTCCCGACCGCGCGTATTCCGGTTCTTCTTCCGTCACCACGATTACGCCGAGGAAGACGCCAAATACGAGTAGCGCAAGAAAAAATCTGATTAATGCGCCAATGACAAAGAGCGGCTCCGGGGATTCCACTTCCGGCGCCGGTCGCGTGGCGGCGGTTCTCGCGCCATCCGCCAGGCCCAATAACACTTCAGGAACGAAGGTCACCAAAGCGAAGAAGACGCCGACTGCCAAAATAAAACGAAGCTTGCTTTCGACAATCCACCCCAATAGTCTCTCCCAGAAGCCGTCTGGCCGCGGCGGGCGCGATTCGGCCCGTTTCTTCACCCGCCTGGATAGAGGACCTCGGTGCGCCATGGAATCAATACCTCAACTTGTAGCCCTTGCGCAGCAAGGCCAGCGTCCATGCGCCCACCACCAGGAAGGCAAGGCCCGAGACGGCGAGGCTGATGAGCGGAGAAACGTCGGAAACGCCGAAGAAGCCGTAGCGCAGGCCGTCGATCAGGTAAAAGAAGGGGTTCAGATGCGACACCCGCTGCCAGAAGGGTGGCAGCGAATGGATCGAATAGAAGACGCCGGAGAGCATGGTCAGCGGCAGGATCAGGAAATTCTGGAAGGCGGACAACTGGTCGAATTTTTCCGCCCAGATGCCGGCGATCATGCCGAGCGATCCCATGATTCCCCCGCCGATCAGCGCGAAGGCGAGAATCCACCAGGGCGCTACGAATTGCAGCGGCGCGAACCACGCGGTGACCAGCAGCACGCCCAGGCCGACCATCATCCCGCGCAGCATCGCCGCGCCGACGTAGGCGAGGAAGAACTCGCCGTAGGAAATCGGCGGCAGGAGCACGAAAATGAGGCTGCCGTTCATCTTCGCCCCGATCAGGCTGGACGAACTGTTGGCGAAGGCGTTCTGCAATACCGACATCATGATCAGTCCGGGAACCAGGAAAGCCGTGTAGCGCACATTGTTGATCTCGACGCGGTTTTCCAGCACATGGGAAAAAATCAGGAGATAAAGCAGCGCCGTCACCACCGGCGCCGCGACGGTCTGGATGGCGACCTTCCAGAAGCGCAGGACTTCTTTGTACAACAGGGTGCGAAAACCGCTCATCGCACATCCCCCGCTTCCTCCGCCAGGCTTTCGTCCTGCCCGCGCATGACCTCGATGAACACGTCTTCCAGGTCGGTGGCGTTCATGCGCATCTCCCGGATCGGGCACCCCGCCTGGCGAATCGCGGCCAGCAGGGGCTCGACCTCGTCCACATGGCCCAGGTGGAAATTTAGATAGCCCTCGCAGAACGAGGCCCGCCGCGTTATCGCTTCGGGAAGCCGCTCCAGGGCTTCGGCCCGCAGGCTCAGTTTGTGCACGGAGAAACGTTCCAGCAGGTTGCGCGTCGAGTCGAGGGCGACGACGCGGCCTTGCTTGAGCATGGCGATCCGCTCGCAGAGCGCCTCGGCCTCTTCGAGATAATGCGTGGTGAGAATGACCGTGTGGCCGTCGCCGTTCAGGCGCCGCACGAATTGCCACAGGCCCTGGCGCAGTTCCACGTCGACGCCCGCCGTCGGCTCGTCCAGGACGATGACCGGCGGCCGATGCACCAGGGCCTGGGCGACCAGCACGCGCCGCTTCATACCGCCGGACAGGCGGCGCATATTGGTTTCCGCCTTGGCCGCCAGGTCGAGATTTTCGAGTATCTCGTCGATCCAGTCGTCATTGCGGCGCAGGCCGAAATAGCCGGACTGGATGCGCAGGGTCTCGCGCACGGTGAAAAATGGATCGAACACCAGCTCCTGCGGAACGACCCCCAATTGCCGGCGCGCCTGGCGATAATCGTCCTGCACGTCGAAACCCTTGACGCCGATCTGGCCGGAATCGGGACGCACCAAGCCCGCCAGGCAGGATATCAGGGTCGTTTTTCCGGCGCCGTTGGGACCGAGCAGCCCGAAAAACTCACCCTCGCCGATTTCGAGGCAAACGCCGTCGAGCGCCTGGACGCTGCCGAAACGCTTGGCGACTCGCTGGATCGAAACGGCAACGCTCATGGCCGCGGACGACACCGCCACGCCCGCCCGTCAGGCGAGCGGCAGCGATTCGGCAACGCCGTACAGGCCGGCGAGACTGAGCAGGCTCGCGGGGGGATGGCTGACGCGCAAGGCGATCCCGCGCGCGGCGGCGGAGCGCTGCCAGCCGAAGAGAACGGCCAGCGCCGAGGAATCGACTTCGCGCACCGACGCCAGGTCGAGCGCCACGTCCTTTCCCGCTTCCGCGCTCAAGAGCGCGCGCCCCGCTTCGAGCAGGGCGCGCGCGTTGGCGATGACCATGGGCAGGGTCACCCGGTAGCTGCTTCCATCCCTGGCGATCATTTCTTTCCGGCTTCGAGCTGCTTGTTCTTGTCGGACAACATCTTGATCAGGCCGTCGACGCCGTTGGCGCGCACTTCCTGGGTGAAGGTGTCGCGGTAGTTGGTCACCAGACTGACGCCGGCGACGATCACGTCATAAACCTTCCATCCGTCCGGCCCTTTGCCGAGCGAGTAATCGAGCGGGATCGGCTTGCCGCCCGGCTGCATGACCTCGGTCTTGACCACCACGTCCGCGTCGCCGGCCGGCCGGCTGGCCGGCTTGTAGCGCATGGTCTGGTCCCGGTATCCGGTCAGCGCGTTCGAATAGGTGCGCACCAGCAGCGTCTTGAACTCATCCGCCAGCCGCTTCTTCTGGTCGGGATTGGCCTTGTTCCATTCCCTGCCCATCGCCAGCGCCGTCATGCGCTGGAAATTGAAATGCGGCAGCACCTTGGCGTCGACCAGTTCGATCACCTTGCGCGTGTCTCCCCCCTGGATGTCCTTGTCCTGGCGAACGATGGAAAGGACATCCTCGGTGACCTGCCGGATCAGCGCGTCGGGAGAGTCCTCTTGCGCCAGGGCGGACGAAACGGACAGGGTCAAACCCAGCAGCAGCGAAAAAAAACGTTTCATCTGAGTCACCTCAAAAAGCGCTTACTTCTCTTTGTCTTCGTCTTCGTCGTCATCGTCGTCGAGCGGCGGCGGACTGCCGTCATGCACGGCGTTGCGCCGCATCTGGAAATACGCGTTGCGGATGTAGTTGTATTTGTCGAACGCCGCCGCCTCGATGACCTTGTCGACCGGCAGCAGGCTGGCCCGCGTATCGATGAAACGCACGCCGTTCAAGGTATTGCGCGCGGACACGTCGTGCGCGCGCAGGATCGGATCGACCGAGACATCGACGGCGAAGCCCAGGGTATCGCGCACGTTCCTCGGGCCGATGAGCGGCCAGTACAGGTAATATCCCTCGCCGACGCCCCATTTGCCCAGCGTCTGTCCGAAATCCTCGGCGTGTTTTTCCAGCCCGAGATCGCTGGCCACGTCGATCAGCCCGACGATTCCCAGCGTCGAGTTGACCAGCACGCGCCCGACATCCGACGCTCCTTCGGCGATCTTTCCCTGAAGCAGGTTGTTTACGGCGATCCACGGGTCCGCGATATTGCCGAAGAAATTCCCGACGCCCGTCTTGACGAGGCCGGGAACGAGCGCGTCATAACCCTCGGCGACCGGCTTGACGACGACGTCGATCCCCTCGTTGACCGAGAACATGGCCCGGTTGAAGCCTTCGAAAGGGTCCCTGGGATCATTCGCCGTCGAGGCGCACCCTACCAGGCTCATCGCCGTGGCGAACAGGGCGAAAGCGGCGATACACAGCTTGGCAATACGACGCTTCACTGAAACTGTCCTTTCGGTCACTTGCTGGCGGGAGTCTCGGACGCCTTGTTGAACATGAACTGGCCGATCAGCTTTTCCAACACCACCGCCGACTGGGTCTTGGCGAACACCTCGCCGGGCTGCAACATTTTCTCGTCGCCGCCGGCGTCGAGGCCGATGTACTGTTCCCCGAGCAGGCCCGCCGTCAGGATCGACGCGAAGGTATCGCGGGGAAAATGATAGCGGCCATCGATGGTCATCGTCACCACGGCTTCATAATTCTGCGCATCGAAAGCGATCTCCACCACCCTGCCGACCACGACGCCCGCGCTTTTTACCGGACCGCGCACCTTCAAGCCGCCGATGTTATCAAACTTGGCGCTCAGCCGGTACGTTTCGGCGAAATTGGCCGACGAGACGTTGCCCACGCGCAACGCCAGGAACAAGATGGCGGCAAAACCGACGGCGACGAAGAAACCCACCCAAAGATCAAGCAGCTTGCGATTCATCAGATTCCCCGGAACATGAAAGAGGTCAACACGAGATCCAGCGCGAGGATGGCCAGCGCCGAGTACACCACCGTTCTCTTGATGGAACTCGACACGCCCTCGGCCGTCGGAACGGCGTCGTAGCCCTCGAAGACCGCGATCAGCGAGACCGCGACGCCAAAGACGAAACTCTTGATGATGCCGTTCAGCACGTCGAGCTCGAAATCCACCGAGCCTTGCATCTGCGACCAGAACGCGCCCTGGTCGACGCCGATCAGCACCACGCCGACCAGATAGCCGCCGAACACCCCGATGGCCGAGAAGAGCGCCGCCAGGAGCGGCATGGAAAGGACCCCGCCCCAGAAGCGCGGAGCCACCACGCGGGCGATCGGATTGACGGCCATCATGTCCATCGCGGTCAGTTGCTCGGTGGCCTTCATCAGCCCGATCTCGGCGGTGATCGAGGAGCCCGCGCGCGAGGCGAAAAGCAGCGCCGACACCACCGGGCCCAGCTCGCGGGTCAGCGACAGCGCCACCAGCACCCCCAGCGCCTCGGACGAACCGTAGCGCTGCAGGGTCTCGTAGCCCTGCATGCCCAGCACCATGCCGATGAACAGGCCGGAAACGAGGATGATCAGCAGCGACTGGAAGCCGGAAAAGTAGATTTCGCGCAGGGTCAGGTGCAGGCGGCGGAAGGACTGGCCCGAGTAGACCAGGATCATCATGAAGAAACGGGCCGCGAAACCGAGCGTCTGCAAGGCGTCGTTCACGCGGTGGCCGATGCCGCGGATCATTCCGGCCACGAAGGCAAGCGCGCCGTCACGCATGCGCGGCCCCGCGCGTCAATGGTGTCGACGGCGTCAAGCTCAACTCCTCCGCGAACGGAGGCGCCGGATAATGGAAAGGCACCGGGCCGTCGGCCTCGCCGAACACGAACTGATGCACGAAAGCGTCGGTCGAGGCGCGGATTTCGTCGGGGGTTCCCTGCGCCACGATCTGGCCTTCGGAGACGAAATAAACGTAATCGACGATGAGCAGCGCCTGCTGCACGTCGTGGGTCACCAGCAGCGTCGTCGCGCCGAGCGCGTCGCTGAGCCGGCGGATCAACTGGCCGATCACGCCCATGGAAATCGGATCGAGGCCGGCAAAAGGCTCGTCGTACATGATCAGCATCGGATCGAGCGCGATCGCCCGCGCCAGCGCCACGCGCCGCGCCATGCCGCCGGACAGTTCGGAAGGCATCAATCGATGCGCGCCGCGCAGGCCGACGGCATTGAGCTTCATCAACACCATGCTGCGGATGATCTCCTCGGGCAGATCCGTATGCTCGCGCATCAGGTAGGCGACGTTGTCGAAAACCGAAATATCCGTAAACAGCGCGCCGAACTGGAACAGCATGCCCATGCGCCGGCGCATCGCGTAAAGCTCGCCGTGCGTCATCCGCGGCACCGACTGCCCATCGACCAGGATCTCCCCGCTCGTCGGCTTGAGCTGCCCGCCGATCAGGCGCAGCAAGGTCGTCTTGCCGCACCCGGAATTCCCCATGATCGCGACCAGCTTGCCGCGGGGAATCTCCATGTCGATTCCTCCGAGGATCGGGCGATCGTCGTAGGCAAAATTGACGCCGGTAATCCTGACCAAGCACTCCGCCGACACAAGG